>NZ_JBHSQK010000084.1:0-23432 GCF_042658055.1 Pseudonocardia lutea | reverse complement strand
CAACTTACGAGCGAGGCGCCGGCCCCTCATACGGTCTAGCGGGCGGACGAGGGGTCAGTGGCGGCCGTCAGGTCGCGGCACGGGCACGGTCGGCTGGTCGCCGACCTGCTCCGCGGGCGGACCGGTGACCAACCGGACCGTCTGCGGGTCCGCGGGGTGAGGTTGTGCGCCGTCGTCGGCCGCCGGCATCTCGACCGCGGGATCGGGATCCGGCACCGGGACGGGACGCCGATGCACGAGGAGCGTGACGCACAGGGCCAGCCACGTCCCGCCGACCAGCCATCCGTCGAGCACGTCGGTGAGCCAGTGCACCCCGAGGTAGAGGCGGGACAGCCCGATGACGACGACCGCCAGGACCGCGACCGCGACCGCCGCGGCCCGGGCGACGACGCCCCGCAACACGACGACGGCCACGGCGGCGAGGACGCCGAGCACGACGAACGAGCCCAGGGCGTGGCCGGACGGCAGTGAGTAGTTGGTCTCGACCGCCAGGCGCGTCGCCAGGGGCGGGCGCGCCCGGTCGTAGACGTTCTTCAACGTCTCGACCAGCACCCCGGCTCCGGCGGTGGCGACGATCACGACCGCGGCCTCCCACCGGCGCCGGCGGAACCAGAGCACGAGGGCCGCGGCCGCGGCGAGGACGGCCATGCCCGCCGTCCCGCCCGCGTCGGACACGACACGCGCCAGGCCGGTCGCCCCGGAGGTCCGGTGCTCCACGAACCAGTGCAACGCAGGCGCGTCGGCCGCGGAGATGCCGTCGGGGTCGGCGACCGCGTCGACCACCGTGGCCTGCAGCGCGAACAGGCCGGCGGCCACGCCCGTCCCGATCAGCGTCGACGTGGACAGCCGTCCGACGCGCGGCACGCGACCGAGCACCGACAGCGCGGTCACGAGCGCCCAGACGGCCAGCAGCGCGACGCCCACCGACTGTTCGGCATCGGCGAATCTCATCCCTGCTCCACCCTCCCGAGGGCCGCCGGACACCGACTGCCTCCGACGGTAGGAGCCGCTTCCACTGCGGAACCCCAGCGGACGGTTAGCGCTCGGCAAGACGTCCGGGCACGCCGTCCACGACCTGACGGGCCGCGCCGGCGGCTCTCAGCAGGAGGGTGAAGGTGGTCGGCCGGGCGCGGGTGAGGATGAGCCGTCCCCCTTCGGCCTCGGCGAGGCTGCGGGCCAGCGCCAGGCCGATGCCGTGGCCCCCGGATCGCCGCGCCCGGCGGGTGAAGAGGCCCTCGGAGGAGCCGGGCGGGATCTCGCCCTCGTCGGTGACGTCGACGGCGACGGCCCGGGCGGCGTCACGGACCCGCACCGTGATCCGGCCCCGGCCGTGGCGTAGCGCGTTGTCCACGAGGACGTCGAGGACCTGGCGGGCCGCCGCGGCCGAGGCGGCGGCCCCGAGGCCGGACGGCGCCTCGAGCACCAGTGTGCGGCCGGTGGCCTCGACCCGCGTGCGCCAGTCGCCGGCGAGAGCGTCGAGCAGGTCGGCGAGCACCAGCTCGTCGCGCGGCTCGTGGGTGTCGCGGGCGAGGGCGAGCAGGTCCTCGATCGTGCGCTGGAGCCCGTCCGAGGCGTGCACGGCCGCTCGCATCGCCTCGCGCAGCCGCTCCACCTCCTCCCCGGTGCCCGCGGTGCCGTTCCCGGTGGGGCGCGGCGCGTCGAGCGCCGCCTCGAGAGTCAGCCGCAGCCCGGCCAGCGGCGTGCGGAGCTGGTGGGAGGCGTCCGCCGTGAACGCGCGTTCGCGGGCGATGAGCCCCCCGAGCCGCTCGGCCGTGGCGTCGAGGTCCATGCCGACGGAGTCGATCTCAGGGATGCCGACGCGGGCGGTGCGGGCGGTGAAGTCGCCGTCGCCGAGACGCCGGGCAGTGGCGGACAACCGTTCGAGAGGGCCTGCGAGGGTGCCGGCCTGGCGCCGCGCGACGAGCCACACCACGGTCAGCGCCGCGGCGGCCAGCGCGAGCATGGCCCCCCACGCGAGCCCGATCTGCACGTACACCTCGACCGGGCTGCTCGAGACGCGGATGGCGCCGGCCCGGGGGTCGTCCTCGCCGAGGACGGGGACGGCGACGACGCCGTCGTCGGTGTCCGGTTGGGCCTGCGAGAGCACCGCGGTCACCGCGTCGTCGGCCCGGTCGGGCCCGACGCCGAGGATGCGGTTCCCGGCGCGGTCGTAGAGGGCGACGTCGGCGTGCTCGGCGGTCGCGGGCAGGTGGGGAGCGCCGCCGCGGGCGAGGTCGACGGCCACGGTGAGTGCGGCGACGTTCGCGACCTGGTCGAGCTCGCTGGTCTCGTCCTTCGCCAGATAGGTGGCCATGACGGCGGCCAGGGGCATCCCGAAGAGGGCGATGGCCAGCACGGCGGCGCCGAGGGTGAGCACCACGATCCGTTTGCGCACGTCGGCGAACCTAGCGACGAGGGTGGTCAGAAGCGGTCCATCGGCTCGACCCCGTGCATCAGCACGGTGAGCAGCAGCGCGGTGAGGGCGGCGAACAACAGGATGCGCAGCCCTGCGCAGAGCAGCGTCGCATGGTCCAGCCCGTCGTCGACGGGCTCGTCCCCGGGGTCGAGGTCACGGGTGAGCCGGTCCAGCCGGGCCCGGCTCGGCGCTCGGAGGACCTCGGAGAGCCGCCGCCCGGCCTCCTCGAGGCCGAGCACGTTCTCGTCCAGCGCGTCCCGTATCCGCGCGGCCGCGCGCCGCCGGTCGACCTCGTCGAGGGGCTCGTCGGCCGTCCCGGGCACCATCCGCCCACGGTAGGCGGGTCCCGGTTAACGGCCGCTTCCCTCCGGCAAGGCCACGGCAAAACCTCACTCGGCCTCGGGCGGGTCCAGCCGGTAGCCGTGCCCGCGCAAGGTCGTGATCCGGGGGAGCGCGGTGCCGGCCGGCAGGTCGGCCAGGTGCCGTCGCAGCGCGGCGATGTGGACGTCGAGGGTCTTCGTCGACCGGAACCAGTGCTCGTCCCACACCTCGGACATCAGGGTCTCGCGGCTGACGGCGGTCGCGGGCTGGGCGGCGAGCCGGGCGAACAGCTCGAACTCCTTGGCCCGCAACGGCAGTTCGGTCCCGGCAGCGAGCACCCGACGGCCGGCCAGGTCGAGGACCAGGTCACCGAGCACCGTGGTGCTCCCAGCCGCGTCGTCCTCCGGGTCGGGCCGCTGGGTGGTCTCGACGCGGCGCAGGTGCGCGTGGATGCGCGCGTGCAGTTCCGCCAGCCCGACCGGTTTGGTGAGGTAGTCGTCGGCACCGGCCTCCAGACCGATGATCACGTCCATCTCCGCGTCCCGGGCCGTCAGCATCACCAGCACCGTGTCCGGCTGGGTGAGCCGCAGGTCCCGGCAGACGTCGAGGCCGTCGACGTCCGGCAGCCCGAGGTCGAGCAGCACCAGGTCGAAGCGCCCGTCCCGGCCCGCCTCCAGGGCCTCGCGGCCGGCGGTGCACCACACCACGTCGTGCCCGTACACGGCCAGGCTGCTGCGCAGGGCCCGGCCGATCGTGTCGTCGTCCTCGACGACGAGCAGGCGCGCCATGCGTCGAGCCTACGTCCGGCGCGGGTGCACCGGCGGGTCGTCCCACATCGCGGCGTCCGTGCCCTTCCCGCGGAGCGACCGACAGGCGACGATCGGGTGACGACGACGCGTCACCGGTCGTCCGGGCGCCCAGGTCGCCCCGGCGCCGAAGTCGCGGTGCCGCGCGCGGTCCCGCAGGTGGAGGCCGGTCAGCGGGCGTCCGGCCCTTCCGGCGCTGCGCGACACGGGTCTGCCGCCGCGTCCGTTCAGTGCAAATTGCCTGGTCGACGGTCCAATTTGGGTAGCCGCGGCCCGAGAGGTGGTAGCACTGCGACCAAACCAGAGGAGCGGACCGATGACGGAATCCGACCAGCCCCAGGAGAAGCGCGGGAGTGCCGCCCGCGCCGGTGATCAGGACGAGTCCGACGCCACGCGGAAGGTCCGGCGTCGTGCCCCCGGGATGAGCGCGCCGGACGGAGGGACGAAGCCGCCCGCCAGGGACGTCACGGGTGGAGTCCGCCGGGTGACGGCCGCCGGTCGGTCGGCGGCCGCGCGGGCGGGTCGCACCGTGGGTCAGGCAGGCCGGGCGGCCGGCCAGACCGGGCGGGCCGCCGGCCGGGCGGGACAGGCGGCGCCAGGTGCGGGACGGACCGCGCGGGCGGTCGCCCAGACCGGGCGGGCCGCGGCGTCCGGCGCCGCACAGGCGGTCGGCAGTGCCGGCCGCACCGCCGCCGCCACGGGGGGCTCCGCGGCGTCCGGCGTGGCCAGGACCGGCGGGGCCGCGGCGTCCGGGGTGGCGAAGACGGGCGGGGACGTCGTGTCGGGCGTGGCGAAGACCGGCCAGAGCGCAGTGGGCGGGTTGGCGTCGACGGCGACCGGCACGCTGAAGGGCGTCGTCGGCACCGTGGGCGCGGTGGCGCGGCCCGTCCTGGGCGCGAGCTTCAGCTTCCTCGTCGCCAAGGCCGCCATCCTGCTGCAGCTGATCAAGAAGCTCGCCCTGCTGGCACTGCAGGGACTCCAGCGGCTCGCCGAGCGGCTGGAGGAGTTCGCGGCCTCCCTGCGGTCCCGGTCCCAGGCCCCGACCCAGGAGGACGCCGAGGACCACGAGGAATCCGACGCCGTCGAGGCCGGGGGCGAGGACGCCGAGTACGCCGAGTCCGAGGACGCCGAGGACGCCGAGGACGTCGACGACGACGCCGAGGACGTCGACGAGGCCCCCGCGGAGGACCGGGACGAGCCGCCCGCTCGCCGAGCGGGGCGGTCGGCCACCCCGACGGGCCAGCGCCCGTCGCTCCGGTAGACCCGGGCCGACACAGCGCCGGCGATCCGCCACCTCCGATTCCGGAGGTGGCGGATCTGCTCATTGAGTGGTTCAAGAAACGGGACGAGACTCGGCGAGGTGCCGCCGCGTCAGACTTCGAGCGCATGCTGCGCGGGGCCGCCCTGCGGGTGACCCGTCCGTGCCTGGCGGTGCCGACCGCGGTGCACGACGACCCGCACACGGACACGAAGTCGATCCGCACCGCGGGGCGCGAAGAACAGGAGAGACAGGAAGAGGGACCGACGTGACCGAGAGCGTCAGCGAGAGCGAGAACCCGCGGATCCCGTCCCCGACCCCGGCGGCCCACCGCCCCATGTCGAACCGGGACTGGTGGCCGAACCAGCCGGACCTCTCGGTCCTGCGCAAGCACGCGCCGCAGGCCGACCCGCTGGGCGGGACCTTCGACTACGCGAAGGAGTTCGCGACGCTCGACGTCGAAGCCCTCAAGCGGGACCTCGTCGAGCTGATGACGACGTCGCAGGACTGGTGGCCCGCCGACTACGGCCACTACGGGCCGATGATCATCCGGATGGCCTGGCACGCCGCGGGCACCTACCGGATCCACGACGGCCGGGGCGGCGGCGGCCAGGGTGCCCAGCGCTTCGCGCCGCTGAACAGCTGGCCCGACAACGCGAACACCGACAAGGCCCGCCGGCTGCTCCTGCCGGTCAAGCAGAAGTACGGCCGCAAGATCTCGTGGGCCGACCTCATGATCTTCGCGGGCAACGTCGCCTACGAGTCGATGGGGTTCAGGACGTTCGGCTTCGGCTTCGGGCGCGAGGACATCTGGGAGCCCGAGGAGATCTTCTGGGGACCGGAGGACACCTGGCTCGGCGACGAGCGCTACAGCGGCGAGCGCGAGCTCGCGGAGCCCTTCGGCGCCGTGCAGATGGGCCTGATCTACGTGAACCCCGAGGGCCCGAACGGCAACCCGGACCCGCAGAAGTCGGCCCGGGACATCCGGGACACGTTCGCCCGGATGGCGATGAACGACGAGGAGACGGCGGCGCTCATCATCGGCGGCCACACGGTCGGGAAGTGCCACGGCGCGGTCAGCGCGGAGTACCTGGGTCCGGAGGTCGAGGGCGCCCCGCTGGAGGATCAGGGGCTCGGCTGGAAGAACCGCCACGGCAGCGGCAACGGCGTCCACACGATGGTCAGCGGGCTCGAGGGCGCCTGGACCAACGAGCCCGTGAAGTGGGACAACGGGTACCTGGACAACCTGCTGAACTACGACTGGGAGCTCACGGAGAGCCCGGCCGGCGCGAAGCAGTGGACACCGAAGAACCCCGAGGCCCAGGGCACCGTGCCGGACGCCCACGATCCGTCGAAGCGCCACGCCCCGATGATGCTGACCTCGGACATCGCGCTGAAGGTGGACCCGATCTACGGGCCGATCGTGAAGCGCTTCCACGAGAACCCGGACGAGCTCGAGCTCGCGTTCGCCAAGGCCTGGTACAAGCTGCTGCACCGCGACATGGGCCCGGTCTCGCGCTACCTCGGCCCCTGGGTGCCCGAGCCCCAGATCTGGCAGGACCCCGTGCCCGCGGTCGACCACGAGCTGGTCGGCGAGGAGGACGTGGCCGCCCTCAAGCGGACGCTGCTCGACTCGGGTCTGTCCGTCCAGCAGCTGGTCGCGACGGCGTGGGCGTCGGCGGCCTCCTTCCGCGGCACCGACAAGCGCGGAGGCGCGAACGGGGCGCGGATCCGGCTGGAGCCGCAGCGCAACTGGGAGGTCAACGAGCCGGCCGAGCTGACGCGGGTCCTGGAGACCCTCGAGCGCATCCGGCAGGACTTCGACGGCGCGCAGTCCGGCGGGAAGAAGATCTCCCTCGCCGACCTGATCGTGCTGGGCGGCTGCGCGGCCGTCGAGAAGGCGGCGCGCGACGCCGGGTACGAGGTCACGGTCCCGTTCGCGCCGGGGCGCACGGACGCGTCGCAGGAGCAGACCGATGCGGACTCCTTCGCCGTGCTCGAGCCGGGCGCGGACGGGTTCCGCAACTTCATCCGGCCCGGCGACAAGGTGCCGCCCGAGCAACGACTGGTCGACCGGGCGTACATGCTGAACCTGACCGCGCCCGAGATGACGGTCCTGGTCGGCGGGATGCGGGCGTTGGACGCCAACGTCGCGCACGCCCCGCACGGCGTCCTCACCGACCGGCCCGGGGCGCTGACGAACGACTTCTTCGTCAACCTGCTCGACATGGGCACCGAATGGAAGACGTCCGAGCTGACGGAGAACGTCTACGAGGGCCGGGACCGGGCCACCGGCGAGGTCCGGTGGACCGCCACCGCCGTCGACCTGATCTTCGGTGCGAACTCCCAGCTCCGCGCCGTCGCCGAGTTCTACTCGTGCGCGGACGCGAAGGAGCAGTTCGTGCAGGACTTCGTGGCGGCGTGGAACAAGGTGATGAACCTCGACCGGTTCGAGCTCGCCTGACACCGACGACACCGACGGCCGGGCCGGCCGCACCCCGGCCGGCCCGGGTCGGGGTCACTCCCGCCCGGCGCGGGTGAGCTTGCGCCACACCCATCCGGCCGGCACCCGCCGCCCGGTCCGCACGTACTCGCGCGCCGCGTCGACCATCAGGGTCACGTCGAGGCCGCGGCGGGCGGCGGTGCCGCCGAGCAGGAGCAGCTCGTCGTCGGGGGCGAGGACGACGTCGTCGTCCGGGCCCATGAGGCACTCCTCCGTCCCGTCCGCGCCCCGCCGCAGCACCATCAGCACCACGACGGCGAGGCGGCTCCCGCGGTCCTCGGGGTCGCGCAGGACGTCGCCGAGCCGGGCCTCCCCGGAGGCGAGCCAGCCCATCAGGGTCGGGGTCTCGCTCGAGTTGAGCCGGATCTTCCACAGGGTGGGCAGCCGGCGCCCGCAGTGGGTGGTCACCCGCTGGACGAGGGCCGACGCCCAGCCGTCGCCCTGGTGCGGCACCTGCTGCAGGAAGCGCCAGAGCAGCGGGGTGCTGAGCTGCGCGAACACCTCGTGCGCCACCACCTCCGCCGGCACGAGCAGCGAGTCGATCCGCATGGCGTCGAACAGCGCGGCGTTCGCGGCCCGGTTCTGCCGGGCGGCCACGTAGATCGAGCGGTTCAGCCGGCGGGCGTCGGAGACCATCGAGAGGTTGGTGGTGTCGTTGTCCGTCGCCGCGACGAACCCCACGGCGTCGGCGACGCCGGCGCGCTCGAGGACCGCCGGATCGACGCCGGAGCCCTCGACGGTGGTGACGCCGTCGTGCGGCTCGGGCGCCGTGCCGCGCGGCTCGACCACCGTCACGTCGAGCCCCTCGGCACGCAGGTCGTCGGTGACCTCGCGGCCGAAGCGGCCGTAGCCGCACACGACCCAGTGCCCCTCGCCGGGCGGCCGGCCCCGGGCGGGCAGCTCGGCGCCCGGCCCGCTCTCCAACCACGTCATGAGCTGGTAGGACGCCGGCGAGCGCATGGCGATGCGCAGGTGGTCGCCGAACCGGTTGAAGGGGTTGACGACGGTCGGGCTGCCGAAGGCGCGCATGCGCTCGGCGATGGCCGGCGAGACGGTGCGGGCGACCACCGGCAGGTCCGGCCGCAGCAGGGCCGCGGTCATCGCCACGGCGAGGTTGGCCTCGTCGTCGTCGGTGAGGGCGACCACCGCCTCGCACTGCAGGCTGCGCAGCCCGGCCACGCCGAGGTGCCCCGGGTCGCGTCCGTCCGCGACGAGGCCGGGGACGTCGCCGCGGTAGGAGCCGAGCTCGAGGGCGTCGATGCGCTCCTCGGCGATGTCGATCACGACGACCCGGCGGCCGAGCGCGTCGAACGCCCCGCACAGCAGCTCCCCCGTGCGCCCGTGGCCGACGATCAGCAGGAACGGCTCGCGCAGCCGCTTGACCTTGCGGGTGAAGTGCTGCAGGGCGATCGCCCGGCGGAAGGCGCGGTCCTGCAGGAGCGCCAGCAGCGTGCCGATCGCGTAGGCCCAGCCGATGACGGTGAGGTAGATCGTCGCGGTGACCCACAGCCGTTGGGCCGGGGTGAAGGTGGTCGGGATCTCGCCGAAGCCGATCGTCGACGCCGTGTAGCTCATGAAGTAGAAGGCGTCGAAGAAGCTCATCCGGTAGGGCGCGCCGCCGGCGTCCCGGCCGGGGACGAGCGTCAGGCCGAACACGCTGATCGCGAAGATCGTGATCAGGACGATCAGCGGGGCACGCATCCGGCGCAGGATCAGGAAGATCGTGGCCTCGGCCTCGACGGCGGAGGCCATCGGGATCCGCCGGCGCAGGCGCCGGGACCGGCCGCGGGGGCCGGGGTCCTCGTCCTGCCCCAGCAGCCGCATCCAGAAGGAGAGCAGCGGGTTGCCCACGGCCGGCTACCGGCGGTGGTAGGACACGGTCTCGACCACGAGCAGCACCACCGAGACCACGTTGGCGAACAGCGCGCCGCCGGAGAGCGACACGACGGCCGCCGTCGCCGACGGCGTCAGGGCGTTGTCGGCGATGTGCGCCGAGTAGGTCCAGGCGATCGCGGCCGCGACGAGCTGCAGGTCCGCCACCAGGCTGGTGGCGAGGTGGACGGCGCCGATCTGCGTGCGGTCGCCGAACTTGAGCACCGTCGCGATGAGACTGACGACGATCGCGGCGAACAGCTCGTAGACGTTGTGCAGCGCGGGGTTGGAGATGTCGCCGATGAAGAACCCGAAGTTGAGTGTGGCGGCGAGCAGCACGAAGAAGCCGAAGACGACCTTCTCGAGGTTCATGCGTGCTCCCGGCAAACGGTCGTCCCGCCAGGCCCCCCGGCCCGGGCGACAGAATGGCACGACGACGGGTCGCGCGCCCGGTCGAAGGTCGCCACCCAGGTCGTCGGGCCCGCGGTCGGTCCTGACGGGACGGTCGTCAGCGGCGGACCGGCCGGCGCCGCCGGCGCAGCGCGAACCCGATCCAGGAGAGCGCGACCAGCCCGGCGACCACGAGCTGGAGCGTCAGCAGGTACTCGCGCGGGTAGACGACGCCCGTCAGGTAGGTGTCGACGAAGCCGCGCGTGAGGCCCTGCTCCCCGGCGAGCCGGCGGAACCGGTCCTCCCACGCCGTGAGCGGGCACTCCACCCCGACCAGCACGCTGACCAGGCCCCAGCCGACCGCGGCCGCGTGCGCCACGAGGACCCGGGGCCGGCGCCAGGCGAGGAACCCGCCGAGCGCGACGAAGGCCAGGAACGCGAAGTGGACCAGCATCACCGCGTCGGCGAGGAAGCGGTAGGCCACGCGACCAGCATGACGGGCGGGGGCAGCCCTGACGACCCGCTGATGCGTCGGTGGCGGTGCGTTGTCCGCGGCGGACGGGTGGTCTGACATGGCGTGCGGACGTCACCTCGAGATCGGAGTCCCCATGCCAGTGCGCGTGTCCGGTGACCGGACGGTTCCCGTGGTCACGATCGACCGCCCGGACAAGCTCAACGCCCTCGACTACCCGACGATCGACGCGCTGCGGACGCACCTGGACGAGCTGCCGCGCACGGACGGGGTGCGGGCGATCATCCTCACCGGCGCGGGGGACCGCGCCTTCAGCGCCGGCGCCGACATCCCGGACCTCGCCGGCAGCGTCGCCCGGGGCTCCGCCGCGGCGCTGCGGGAGATCGTGGCGCGCGGGCACGCGCTGACCCGGGCCGTCGAGACCTGCCCCGTGCCGGTGATCGTGGCGGTCAACGGGCTCGCCTACGGCGGCGGCTGCGAGATCACCGAGGCGGCGCCGCTGGCCCTCGCCGCCGAGCACGCCACCTTCGCCAAGCCGGAGATCACGCTCGGGTTCCCGCCGCCGTTCGGGGGCTCGCAACGGCTGCCGCGGCACGTCGGGCGCAAGCGCGGCCTCGAGATGATCCTCACCGGCGACCCGATCACCGCCGACCGTGCCGCGGAGATCGGGCTGGTCAACCGGGTCGTCGCGGGCGAGGACCTGCTCCCGGCGGCGCGCGAGCTGGCCGAGCGGATCGTCCGGCACGCCGACACGGCGGTCGCCGCGTGCCTCGCCGCCGTCACCCGGGGGATCAACGTGCCCATCGACGAGGGCCTCGGCATCGAGGCGGCCTGGTTCGCCTCCACCGTCGGGACGCCGGGGGTGCGCGCCGGGCTCGACCGCTTCCTGGGGCGGAGGCGCGAGGCGTCCTGACGCCCGGGCGCCGGGCTCATCGGCACCACCTCCCGCGCAGGGGCGTCAGATCATGGTGAGGAAGGTGGTCGCCATCGCCCCGCTCATCACGAGGTGGGCGACGGGTTCCAGGCGGACCCGCGGGCCCCGCAGCGAGAGGGCCGGGAGCCACCGCCCGCCGCGGACGGCGAAGTAACCCGTGAGCGCCAGGCAGACGGCGGCGAGGCCGAGGCCGCCGTGCGCGCCGCCGACCAGCGGCATCGCCACCATCGCGCAGGCCGCCAGGCAGCTGTGGACCACCTCGGCGGCCTCGCCCCGCAGTCGTCCGGCCAGCGCGAACAGGCAGGACACGACGGCGAGGACGGCCGAGGGCACCAGCTCGCCGGCGGCCATGGCGACCATGGCCGACGCCATGCCGCCGTGGCCCAGCGCGGTCCAGCGGTGCGCCGGGGCGCCCGGCCGGTCCGCGAGGAGGGCGCGGGCCAGGAAGACCGCCGCGGCGAGCAGGCACGCCCCGCCGACGACGGTCTCCCACCAGCCCGCGCCCGTCCCGTGCACCGCTCAGGCGCCCTCGGGCTCGCGGTCCTTGCCCGGACCGTGCACGACGCCGTTCTCCTTGCCACCGTGGCAGTGGCCGTTGGTGGAGGCCGGGACGTCGAGCGCGGGGTTGCGGTCGAAGAAACCCGACGGCTTGAGCACGAACCCGGTGTAGTCGACCGGCATGATCGGCCAGTCCTCCGGGCGCGGGAAGTGCGTGAGCCCGAAGGTGTGCCACACGACGATGTCCTCGCCGTCGACCGGCCGGTCCGCCTGCACCCAGGCCGGCAGCCCGGCCCCGCCCGGGTTCTGGTTCACGAGGTCACCGGCGGGGTAGCGCTCGGCCGGGTCGTACTGGGTGACCCAGAGCGCCTTGCCGGCGAACGCGGCACGCGAGCGGATGACCGACGCGTCGTCGGCCAGCAGGGTCGGCTGGCCCTCCGGGTGCAGGGTGTACCCGACGGGCTGGCCCAGCGCGTTGGTCTTCTCGGTGTTGATGATGTGCCAGACCCGGCCGGTGGCGCCGTTGGCGTCGCGCTGGGCGTCGGACTCGCGGGTCAGCCGGGTGACCGAGCGGCGGAACGCGTTGCCGTACGGGTTGCCCTCGCCCATCGGCACCCGGGCCGCCTCGATCTCCTCGACGGCGTTGCGCGCGCCGTCGACGGTCATGTCCAGCCGGGCGGAGAACAGGTGCTGGTGGAACGGGGCGCCCAGGCCGGGCGCGATCTCGGTGGCGTACTCGCCGGGCGTGCCGGAGGTGAACACGATGCCGGTGGCCTTGGCCTCGAGCTCGATGGTGCCGTCGAGGTAGAGGTACCAGTAGAAGCCGTAGTCGTAGTTCCCGATCGGCGTGAAGAAGCTGATCACCAGGCGGCGCTGGCGGCGGGTCTCGCGCGCGCCGGTGAANAGTAGAAGCCGTAGTCGTAGTTCCCGATCGGCGTGAAGAAGCTGATCACCAGGCGGCGCTGGCGGCGGGTCTCGCGCGCGCCGGTGAACATGTCCGAGTGCTTCCAGAGGACGCCGTAGTCCTCCTCGTGCATGCAGATCGCGTTCTGGATGGTGCGCGGGTTGCCGAGGTCGTCGGCGATCACGGCGTCGGTGTAGAGGATGTCGCCGAGGCAGTCGCAGCCCAGCTGCAGCGAGTCCGCGTAGCGGGCGAACATGTACTCGCCGCAGTCGAAGTAGTTCTGCCAGAAGCGCACCGGCGAGGGGTCGGCGTAGGGCACGACCATCTCGGCGACCGAGGCGCGGTAGCAGATCGGGCGCCCGTCGAAGGCGATCTGGTGCAGGGTCAGGCCCTCGCGCTCGTTGAACCCGATGCGCAGGTCCCACTTGCCCCAGCGGACGTGCCCGTCCTCCACGGTGAACGAGCGGCCCTCGGGCTGGGTGATCTCGATCGGCTTGAGGTCCAGCGGCGGGCCCTGGACCTCGGGGTCGTCGAAGTTGCCGCTCGTCTCGGGCACCGCGTGCACGGCGTGGTCGACGACGCGGTCCACCGTGCGGGCGGTGAGGTCGACGTAGGCGACGAGCCCGTCGATCGGGTGCGCCCACGGGTGGTCCTTCTCGTGGTCCTGACGGAACCCGAAGGCCCGCACCACGCGCTTGCCCGGGGTCTCCGGGTAGTCGTCGAAGGCGCCGGCGGACAGCGGGACCGCGCGCACCTGCGCCGGGTCGATGCCGCGGCTCTCGAGGGCCTCGCGCCACTCGGCCGAGCCGTTGAGGACGTCCTCGATCATCTCGAACTCGGTGTCGATGATCGGCGGCTGGCCGTCGCGCGGCGGGTCGAGCTCGCGGTTCGAGACCACGGAGCGGGAGTCGACCGACACCACGACGTCCCACGACCGACCGGTGGCGATGTCGAGCAGGATCACGCGGAAGCGGCGGTCGGTGGTGCCGCCGGCGAGGACCTCGGACTTCGGCGGCTCCTCCGGCGTGAAGAAGGTGTAGCGCACGGTCTCGCCGAGCAGGCCGGCCTCGAGCAGCACCTCGCGGACGGTGCTCACCTCGGCCTCGCTGGTCATCGCGAGGGCGTGCCGGTTCGCGGTGCCGGTCTCGGGACGGTTGTCCAGGGTGGTCATCGGCAGGATCTCCTTTCAGGCCGCGTCGGCGGCGGGGGTGGGGGTGGCCGGGAGGGAGCCGGTCACCGTGCGCAGGCGGGACCAGACGACGCCGAAGACGAACGCCAGCACGAGGACGGCGCCGATTCCGAGGGCCAGCGCGCCCGAGCCGCCGATCAGCGTCGGGAAGTTCGAGACGGTCAGGACGAGGCAGGCCACCAGGCCGATCAGCCCGAGGGCGGGGGCGAGGAAGGTGTTCCAGACCCGGGTGTCCACGCGGTTGCGGCGGAAGAACACGAGCACCGCGGCGCAGGTCAGCGTCATCAGCGCGAGCACGCCGAGCGTGGCGGTGCCGGCCATCCAGGCGAAGACCTGCGTGACCGGGTCCATGCCGGCGATCGCGAAGATCACGATGAACGCGGCCGCGACGATGCTCTGGGTCAGCGAGGCGACGTGCGGCGAGGAGTGCCGGGGGTGGCTGCGGCCGACCGCGGGGTGCAGGGCGCCGGAGTTGCCGAGCGAGAAGTAGTAGCGGGCGAGCACGTTGTGGAAGGACAGCGCGGCGGCGAACAGGCTGGTCATCAGCAGCACCTGGGCCACGTCGCCGCCGGCCGGCCCGAGGATGTTCGTGATCGTCGTGACGATCATGTTGCCGGGGTCGGTGCCGGCGGCCTCGACCGCGGCGGCGTCGCCCCACGCGGAGACCACGGCCCAGCTCGAGAGCGTGTAGAACACGCCGATCAGCAGCAGCGCGGTGTAGGTCGCCCGCGGGATGGTGCGCTGCGGGTCGCGGGCCTCGTCGCGGAACACCGCGGTGGCCTCGAACCCGATGAACGAGGCGATCGCGAACATGATCGCGATGCCGAGCGCCCCCGAGACGAACTGCGAGGGCTGCACGAACGCGGTCGAGAGGTGCTCGCCCCGCCCCACCACCACGGCGTCGAACACCAGGACGATCGCGACCTCCGCGATCAGCAGGGCGCCGAGCACCTTGCCGGACAGCTCGATGTGTCGGTAGCCCAGCACCCCGACGACGGCGACCACGGCCAGCGTCCACACCCACCACGGAAGCGCGGGGCCGCCCCAGTGCTGCACCAGGGCGTCGATCACCGCGCCGATGTAGCCGAACACCGCCAGCTGCACGGCCGCGTAGGTGACGAGCGCGAGGAAGGCGGAGCCGAGACCGAGCGGGCGGCCGAGCCCCCGCTGCACGTAGGAGTAGAAGGCGCCGGCGTTCGGGACGTGCCGGCTCATCGCACAGAACCCGACGGCGAAGAGCAGCAGGATGCCCATGCACAGGGCGAAGGTCGTGGGGAAGGCGGCGCCGTTGCCCGCGGCCAGGCCGAGCGGGACGGTGCCGGCGATGACGGTCAGCGGCGCGGCCGCCGCGACGACCATGAACACGATCGACCCCACGCCGAGCCGGCCGGTCAGCGTGTGTGGTCGATCCGGATCCGTGACGCTCATGAGCGCTCTCCAGGTGACTCGGAAGAGTGATGCCGACCACCGTGGGCGGCGACGGGACGTGAGTCAAAGCACGTTCTCATTCGGACCGCGGAGCGGCCGCGCGGTTCTCATTCGGGCCGTCGTCGCTGGTCATCGCGGTGCACGCGCTGGCAACATCTCCGGCCTACGCTGCGGGCAGTGCACGGGAAGGGGCAGCGGATGCGCGACGACGCGCGGATGCGGTTGCGCAGCCGGTCGCCGGTCGAGGGGCTCGAGCGGCGGCGGCTGGGGCCGCTGGAGGTGGTCGCCCAGTCGGTGTCCGGGGCCGCGCCGTCGGCCGCGATGGCGGCGACGCCGGCGATCGTCGCGGTGTCGGCCGGGCACGGGACGGTCTGGTCGTTCGTGATCGCGACGGTGCTGGCGCTGCTGATCGCGGGCTGCATCGCCCGGTTCACCCGGCGCATGGCCGCCTCCGGCGGGCTGTACAGCCTGACCGCGAAGGGGCTCACGCCCGCCGCGGCCTACGCCAGCGCGCTGGCGTCGCTGCTCGGGTACGGGCTGCTGGCGGCCGCGGCGCTGGTCGGCGCCACGGTGTACCTCGACGCCCTGGTCGGTGAGCTGGTCGGCGCCACCCCGAGCCGGGCGGGTGCCGCCGCGGTGATGGCCGTGATCGGGCTCGGCACCGCGGTGCTGGTGCTCCGCGGGGCGCGCCTCTCGGCCAGGGTGGTGCTGGCGGTCGAGAGCGTCTCGATCACGGTGATGCTGATCGTGTTCTCGCTGCTGCTCGCCGGCGGGCCCGCGACGGGCGCGCCCGCCGACCCGACGGCGATGCCGCCGCCGGGCCCCGGCGGGATCCTCGCCGGCGTGCTGCCCGCCCTGGCCGCGTTCATCGGGTTCGAGATCGCGACCTCGCTGGGCACCGAGGTGCGCAAGCCCTTCCGCAGCGTCCCGCGCGCCGTCGGGCTGACCGCGGCGGTGACCGGGGTGCTCTACGTCTTCGCCGCCCAGGTGCAGGTCCTCGGCTTCTCCGCCACCCCGGGCGGGCTGGCGGGCCAGGCCGAGCCGGTGGTCTCCCTCGCCGCGGCCAACGGCTGGGGCTGGCTGCCCGTGCTGCTCGACCTCGGGCTGGTCATGTCCTTCTTCGCCTGCTGCCTGGCGGCGTCGACGGCGCTGGCCCGGGTGCTGTTCTCGCTCTCCCGGGACGGGGTGGCGCCGCAGGTGATGGGCCGCACGCACCGCCGGTTCCGCACCCCGCACGTCGCGATCGCCGCGTCCGTGCCGGTGACGACCGGGGTACCGGTCGTGCTGCTCGCCGCCGGTGTCCCGCTCATGTCCGTGCTGGTCACGATGCTGACCCTCGCCGCCTGCGGGTTCCTGCTCGCCTACCTGTTGGTGTGCGCGGCGGCGCCGGTGTTCCTGCACCGGATCGGCGAGCTGACCTGGCCCGCGGTCGCCGTCAGCGCGGTGATCGTGCCGATCCTGCTGGTCGTGCTCGTGGCGTTCGTCGTCACGCGGCCGCTGTCGGGCGTGCTGCTCGGCGGGCTCGCGGTGCTGGGCGCCGCCTGCTACCTGCTGCTGCGCCTGCGCCGCCCGGCGGCGCTCGCCGGTATCGGGGTGTACGACGAGACCACGACCGGCGACGTCCTCCTCCCCCACCGCGGCGCGGCATGACGGGGCCCATCCCGCTGTCCGGGCGGCAGCCCAAGGCCGTCCGCAGCGCGTTGCACGTGCTCGAGGAGGTCGTGTCCGCGGGCCCCGGCGTCACGGCCAAGGAGATCTCCGAGTCGCTGGCCATGCCGCAGGCCACCACCTACCGCATCCTCAACCTGCTGGTGGCCGAGGAGTACCTGGTCCGGCTGCCCGACCTGTCCGGGTTCGCGCTCGGCCGCCGCGCGGGCCGGCTCGCCCTGCCGGCGACGAGCGCCCTCAACACCGCCGCCCGCGCCGTCGTCGACCACATGCGGGGGCAGACCCGGTGGGCTGTCCACCTCGCCTCCTACGTCGGCGAGCAGATCTCGCTGATCGACCCCGACCCGGACCATCCCGCCCCGGACGCCGGCCAGCTCGCGCGCTTCCCGTACGCCTTCGCCCTCGGCCGGCTGCTGCTGGCGGAGCAGGCCGACTGGCGGGCGCTGGTGCGGGAGCTGCGGCCGTTCACGGCGCGCACCGTGACCTCGGAGTCGGAGCTGGACCGGACGCTGAAGGCGGTCGCGCGGGACGGGCTGGCCCGGCAGTGCGGCGAGTTCCGCGAGGACCGGGGCTGCCTCGCGGTGCCGATCCGCGGACCGCGGGACGGCCGGCTCGTCGCGGGGCTCGCCCTCGCCGGGCCGACGGTGCGGATCGCCGAACCCAACGAGGAGATCATCGAGGTGCTCCGGGACCACGCCGCTCGGCTCGCGCCCCTCCTGGCCTGACGCCGTCGCGCTCGGCGTCGCGCTTGGCAAGGGTCCTCTTGTACGTAGCCCGTCGGCCGGGATGAGCGCCGTCCGCGCGAGTACCGTGCTGGGCCCGCCGGTCCCGGCGGTCGACGGTCGGCACAGGGAGGTGCGCCATGGGCGACGCCAAGCAGATGGAGGTCAGCAGGGTCGTGCACGCCCCGGCCGAGCGCGTCTTCGCGGTCCTCGCGGACCCGCGCCGGCATGGGGCGATCGACGGCTCGGGGACGCTGCGGAGCACCGAGAGCGGCCCGGTCACGGCGGCCGGGCAGGTGTTCACGATGCACATGCACCACGACGACCTCGGCGACTACCGGTCCCTGAACACCGTGACCGAGTTCGAACCGGGCGTGGTCGTGGGCTGGGCTCCGCGGCTCGATACCGACTTCGAGTGCGAGCTGGTCGGGAAGCTCGCCGGGATCAGGACCGGTGGGCACACGTACACCTACCGGCTCCGCGACGCCGACGGCGGGACCGAGGTCACCGAGACCTACGACTGGTCCGGCGTGACCGACCCGAGGTTCGAGGCGTTCTGCCCGTTCGTGACCCGCGAGCAACTCGCCGCCGGCCTCGAGAAGCTCGCCCGCACCGTCGAGGCCGCACCGGTCGTGACATGAGCGGACGGCGCTCCCGCTCACGAAGGTGGAGCGGGAGTGCCGTCGCCGGGTCGGGCTCGGGGTCAGTCGAAGGGGCCGTCGAGGAGGCCGCCGCCGGGGCCGGCGAGGTAGTTGAAGCCCGGGTCGGGGAACTCGGTCTCGACGCCGTCGGCGCCGGTGGGGCCGTTGCCGTTCGTGGCGTCGAGGAAGGACTCGGCGGCGGTCTGCGCCGTCGCCCGGGCCGCGCTCGCGCCCTGGGCGAGGTCGCCGGTCGGGGCCTCCGCGGCGGCCGCGGTGCCGACCGGCAGCAGCGCGCCGCCGAGGGCGAGGGTGCAGATGATGCGCTTCTTCATTCCCGGCCTCACATCTCGTCCGCGCCGGCCTTGATGGCCTCGCGGATGCGGTTGTAGGTGCCGCAACGGCAGATGTTGCGGATCTCCTCGATGGCCGCGTCGTCGACGTCGCGGCCCTCGCGCCGGCACTGCCGGACCTTGGCGACGGCGGCCATGATCTGGCCCGGCTGGCAGAACCCGCACTGCGGGACGTCCTGTTCGATCCAGGCCTTCTGCATCGGGTGCAGCTCGTCGCCGTCGGCCAGGCCCTCGATGGTGGTGATCTCGTCGGAGTCGGAGATCGCGCCGACCGGGACGGAGCACGGGTTGAAGGCCTTGCCGTTGATGTGGCAGGTGCAGGCCTTGCAGACGTTGATGCCGCAGCCGTACTTGGGGCCGGTGACGCCGAGCATGTCCCGGATGACCCAGAGCAGGCGCACGTCGTCCTCGACGTCCACGGTGACCCGCTCGCCGTTGAGCGTGAAGGTGTGGGTGGGCATGTCGGTGCTCTCCTGATCAGTAGGTGTAGCGCAGGCCGTCGGTGGGCGACTCGGGGATCGGCGGCACCAGCGACTTGGGCTCGAACGGGAACGGGTCCTTGTGGTTGATCGGGAAGTACTCCGGCAGCTTCCCGGTGGCCCGCGCGTAGGCGCAGGCGATGGCGCCGCAGGTGGCGGCGACGCCGAACTCCCCGGCGCCGCCCGGCTCGTCGCCCGGCGAGTCCAGGATGATGATGTTCATCTCGGGCGGGGTGTTCCACTGCCGGGTGTAGAAGTAGTTGTCCCAGCTGGCCTCGACGAAGTGCCCGTCCTGCAGGTGCAGGCTGGAGGAGAGGATCAGCGCGAGGGCGTCGTTGATCCCGCCCATGATCTGGGCCTCGAGCCCGCGCGGGTTGATCACCAGGCCGATCTCGACCGCGAAGGTCACCTTGGTGACGCGCGGCCCGGTCACGCCCTCCCGGATCCTGCGGTCGACCGTCTCCGGCCGGCAGTCGATCTCGACCAGCGCCGCGGACACGCCCTTGTACTCGGTGTGGAAGCCGAGGCCCTGCGCGGTGCCCTTCTTCATCGACCGGCCCCAGCGCCCCTCCTTGGCGACGGCGTCGAGCACGGCGCGCATCCGGTCGTTGCGCAGGAACTGGCGGCGGAACTCGTACGGGTCCTGGCCGACCTCGGCGGCGAGCTGGTCGGTGACGAGCTCGCGGGCCGTGGCGACGTCGGGCGAGTAGACGTTGCGCATCGACGAGGTGTTGAAGCCCATCTCGACCTCGTTGAGCAGCCGGGTGGACACGCCGTAGTCGTACGGCGTCACCTGGGTCAGCTCGAAGATCGACTCGGCGAAGGTCAGGTTGCCGAGCGGGGCCCGCGCGCCGGTGGCGGTGATCGCGTCGCCGAGGCCGTGGGTGAAGTCGGTGGACACGCTGGTGTGCCGCTGCTCGAAGCTGAGCACCGAGTCCTTGGTGACCGAGGCGCGGATGCGCGAGGTCGCCATCGGGTGCACACGGCCCTGGCGGGAGTCGTCGGCGCGCGTCCACATCAGCTTGACCGGCTTGCCCATCGTCTGCGAGACCTCGGCGGCCTCCAGCGCGGCGTCCCAGAACAGCTTGCGCCCGAAGGAGCCGCCGCCCTGGGTCACGTGCACGGTCACCGCGCTCTGCGGCAGTCCGAGCTTCTTCGCGATCGCGGCCTGCGCCGTGACCGGGTTCTTCATCGCGCCCCAGATCTCCGCCCGGTCCGACCGCACGTCGGCGATCGCGGAGTTGGTCTCCAGGGAGCTGTTGGACTTGAAGTAGAAGGTGAACGAGGCGTCGATCGTGTTCCCGCCCGCGGGCGGGACGGCCATCGGCAGCTCGGCGGCCCGCAGCTTCGCGAGGATCGTCTCGTCGCTCTCCCCGTGGACCGTGCCGTCGTTCCAGTTCACCCGCAGGGCCCGGACGCCGTCGATGGCCTGGCCGAAGGTCCTCGCCCGCACGGCGACGCCGGTCGACACGATCTCGACGTCCGTGATCCCCGGCATGTCCCGGACGTCGTCGATGTTCTCGACGCCGTCCGGGGTGCCGTTGAGGTCGGGCGCCCGGCAGATGACCGTCGGCAGGGCGTCGGGGATCTGCAGGTCGGTGGCGAAGCACTTGCGGCCGGTGACGATGTCCCGGGCGTCCGTCTTGTTGTGCGGCTTGCCGATGATCCGGAAGTCCTCGCGCGGCTTCAGGACCACCTCGACCTGCTCGTCGACCCGGCTGGCCGCGGCCTCGGTCAGGTCGCCGTAGGAGAGCACGCGCCCGGCCGCTCCGGTGATCAGGCCGCTGCGCGCGCTCAGCGTGCGCACGTCCTGCTGGAGCAGCTGCGCGGCCGCGTCGAGCAGCCGCAGCTGGGCCAGCGCCGCGGCCACCCGGATCGGCGTGTACGTGGTGAAGGTGGTGCTCGAGCCGCCGGTGATCTGGTTGAACAGCAGCTCGGGACGGGCGTCGGCGAGGGTGACCTCGACCTGCTCGACCTCGAGGTTCATCTCCTCCGCGATGATCATCTGGGTCGAGGTGATGATGCCCTGGCCGTTGTCCGAGCGGGGGAGCGCGAAGGAGACGGTGCCGTCGCGGTTGACCTCGATGCGGATGAGGTTCGCGGTCGGCCGGGAGGCGTCCCGGAGCAGGTCGAGGAGGTCGTAGGCCTCGGGCGTCTGCGGCACGGACGGGATGGGCGCGGCCGAGGCCGACGGCCCGTCGAACACGGTCTGGCGGGTGAACTCGGCGGCGACCACCAGGGTCGGTGCGGCGACGAGGTAGCCCAGGAACTTGCGGCGCCCGACAGGGGCGCGCAGTCCCGTTCCTGGTTCCTTGGCCTTCGTCGGGGGAGCGAAGCGGTGGTTGGCCATGGTGGTCCTCTTCGTTGGGGGCCGAGCCGGCCGGCGCGGGAAGGTCGCCGTCCGGGGGACTTGCCGCAGCAACGACCGATCGCGGATTCGGTGTCATCCGGCGCGTTCCGGACGGGGCGCCGCGGCCACGATGCGTGACGAGCGGTCGGTCCGACGGCCGAGTACGCCACCCGGACGGGACCCCTCACCCCTGGATCGCCGCCACGGTGCGCGATGTGGGCGCGCGGCGGCGGGGGCGTTGCCTCGACGCGGCCACTCGATCCGGTCAATACCGACGATCGGCGCGTCGACTACCACCGAAAGTGGGTAGGGGCCCGTCGCCGCCGCTCAGGCCGGTCGGTCGTGCGACGCGGAGTTGACGTACCGGAGACCTTCTGTAGACACTTCGCCGCCGTCCCCGTCGTGCTCGGGGAGCGACCGCCGCCCGGCGGGGCTCCGCCGCCCGACCCGATCCGAGAGGACCCGGCCGTGGTCAGCGTCGACACCGCCCACCGCTGCGCCGAGCGCGCCGTCCGCACCCGCCTCCTCGAGCTGCAGCGCGTCACCGGCCTCCCCGTGGTGTTCGGTGGCGCGGTCCCGGGCGGCGCGCGCGAGGGTCGCTTCGCGATCACCGCCCAGGTCGGGACGATCACCGACGCGCTCTCCGGGCTGGTCATCCGGCGGGGGCGCGGGCTCGGCGGCACCGCGCTCGAACGGGGCGTGCCCTGCCGGGTCGACGACTACGCCGCGGCCCGGGCGATCACCCACGACTACGACACGATGGTCGCCGAGGAGAAGCTGACCTCGATCTTCGCCTTCCCGGTCCGGGTCGAGGGCGAGGTCCGCAGCGTCCTCTACGGCGCGGTCCGCTCCGGCGACCCCATCGGGGACCGCACGGTGCGGCAGGCGAGCCTCGTCGCGTCCCGGCTGCAGGCGGACCTGCGGTTCCCGGCCGAGGTCCCGCCCGCCGCTGTCGGCGGTTCCCCCGACGAGGGCGCCGACGGCACCCGCCGCGCGCTCGTCGAGCTGGCCGACATCATCGCCACCACCTCCGATCCCCGGCTCCGCGAACGGCTGGCGTGCATCCACCGCGAGTTCAGCGGCGCGTCCGCGGCCCCCGAGCCCCCGGGGGACCCGAGGGACGCGGAGAAGCTCACCCGGCGGGAGACCGACGTCCTCCGGCTCGTCGCCGTCGGGGCCAGCAACTCCGAGATCGCGGACCGGCTCGACCTGAGCGTGCAGACGGTCAAGGCCTACCTGCGCTCGGCGATGCGCAAGCTCGAGGTGCGCAACCGGACCGCGGCCGTCCACGTGGGGCGCGCGGCCGGGCTGCTCTGAGCCGTCGCCGCACTTCGTCCTACATCGGCGGTGAGTGGGCGGGCGCCGCGCTGCTGACGGCGGACCCGTCGGACCCGTCGGCGGCGCTGCGGCCGGGGGCCCTCCGGACGGTCTCGATCGCCTCGCCGATCAGCGCGTCGAGCTCCGCGTCGCCCCCGGACCGGTGCACGAGCCCGGCCAGGACGTTGTGCGCGAAGAGCCGGGCGATGGCCTCGACGGACTGCGGGCCGTCCGGCCGGTACCAGGTCCAGGCGTAGTTGCACATGCCGAAGACCTGCAGCGCGGTCATCTGCGGGTCCGGGGTGTGCAGGAGGCCTCGCTCCACCCCGGCGCGCAGGATGTCCACGACGATCTCGGTGTAGCGGACGCGCTGCTTGCGGACGTAGTCGGTGAGGTCGCCGTCGAAGTAGCGGACGAGCTCGCGCAGGCAGGCCAGGCTGGCGGCGCGGTCGTCCCGGTGGGCCGCGAGCAGTGCGTAGACCATCGCGACGAGCCGGCTGACCGGGTCCGCGAGGTGGGCGTGCACGAAGTCCGCCTCGGCGAAGCGCCGCGCGAAGTACGCGACGTGCACCTCGCGCAGCAGGGCTTCCTTGGTGCCGAAGTGGTGGACGATCGTGCCCTTGCTGAGGTTCAGCTCCGCGGCGACGTCGCCGAGGCTGGTGTCCGCGTACCCGCGGTCGGCGACGTGCTCGGCGAAGACGCGCAGGATCGCGTCCCGGGAGCTCGCCCGCGGGCTCCGTCCTGGCATCCGCTCACTATAGGGACAGGTCCGGCGCCTGGAGCCTGTTGCCGACCGTACGAGCGGTCAGTTAAGTTGCGTCATCGCCCTGGCGCCGTTGCCACGAGGAGCTTCCATGAGCGCTGCCGTCCCCGCCCTGCCGTCGTACGCCTCCGGGATCTCGGATGTCCCGTTG
>NZ_JBHSQK010000083.1:29060-34679 GCF_042658055.1 Pseudonocardia lutea | reverse complement strand
CCGTCGCCAGAGGGTCAGCTTTCAGCCGTCGTCAGCAGGTGTGCCGCGCCCCGACGGGTGTGCCGCGCGCCGACGACGGCGCACTGATCGTCGAACTTGCTGCGAGTAAGTGAAATGTGCGGGGCCGACCACGATGCCGGTGCGCGCCGGGGTGTGCGATGCGTTGGCCAAGTGTGCGAGGCGGACGAACCGGGTGTGCTGCGCTCCAACGGATGTGCCGCGCCGACCACGACGTCCCGCCCGCAACCAGGTGTCGCGACCAGGTGTGCCGCGCCCAGCACGGTGCCCGCCGCGGCCATCGGGATGTGCCACGCCCCGACGGGTGTGCTGTGCCGACCGTGGCGCCTGCGCGCGCGACGAGGTGTGCCGCGCCGACCGTGGCGCCCTGCGTGCGCGACGAGGTGTGCCGCGCCGACCACGATGTACCGCGCGCGTCGAGGTGTGCCGCGTTGACCACGATGTACCGCGCGCGACGACGTGTGCCGCGCCGACCATGGCATCCTGCGCACGCGACCAGGTGTGCCGCGCCGACCACGGCGTGCGGCCCGCGACGAGCCGGCGCGGGACGAGGTGCGGCGTAGGACCAGGTGTGACGCTCCGAGGGGAGGCGGCCGTGCGGCGTCAGGCGACCGGGGTGAGGGCGAAGACCGGGATCGTGCGGACGCCCTCGGTCTTCTTCTCGTAGTCCCCGAAGCCCGGCGCGGCCGTCTTGATCCGCTCCCAGACCGTGTCCCGCTCGTCCCCGGTGAGCTCCGAGGCCTCGACGGTCAGCTCGCGCACACCCTCGGCCGTCGCGAGGTCGACCGCGATCCGCGGGTGGGCCTTGAGGTTGTGGTACCAGGCCGGGTGCGAGGGGGCGCCGGCGGCGGAGGCGACGACCAGGTACCGGTCGCCGTCCTCGAAGTACACCAGCGGGCTCGTGCGCACCGTCCCCGACTTCGCGCCGACGTGGTGCAGCAGGACCATCGGAGCGCCCTCGAAGGGCGGGCCGACCTTCCCGTCGTTCTCCTGGAACTCGCGGATGACGCGGGCGTTGAAGTCCTCGGGCACGACTCGGTCCTCTCGGCTGGTGTTCACGCGACCGCGGTCACGTGAAGACGATCACGGCGGCGGCCACGGTAGCCGCCGTCCCGATCAAGCCGAACACCCCCGCCCACATTCCGCCCGGTACCCCGGTGATCGCGGCGAGCTGGTCGGCATCGGAGGTCGTGGTGCGGCGCCGACGGCGGCTGCGCTGCAGCTCCCGCACCGCCCGCAGCCCGCCGAACAGCAGGAACCAGCACAGCGCCGCCGCGAACCCGGCGCGCCAGTCCGCCGGTGCCCACGTCGCGACCGCGCCGAGCACCCCGCCGGTCACCAGCACCGCGAACGCCCCGTACAGGTTGCGGACGTAGACCAACGTCGCGACCAGCAGCGCCACCCCGAGCCACAGCAGCGCGCTCGTGTAGCCGGCCGCGACCAGCGCGGCGCCGCCCAGCCCGAGCAGCGGCGGGAACACGTACCCGGCCAGGAACATCAGCACCACGCCCGGCCCCCGGCCGGCGCCCGTCGAGTGCGTGACCCCCGAGGTGTCCGCGTGCAGCCGGATCCCGGTCAGCCCCCGGCCCACCAGGACGGCGACGAGCGCGTGCCCGCCCTCGTGCGCGATCGTCACGACGGTGCGGGTCAGCCGCCACGTGGCCGTCCACAGCACGACGAGGAGGGCGGCGGCCGCCGCGGCGAGCTCGGCGGGCCGGGCGGTGAGGTTCGCCAGCATCGTGTCGAGGACGCCCTGCACTTCGGATGGCAGCACGCGCCGAGTGTCGCAGCGGCGGCTGTGCGCGGGCTGAGGACCCACCGGCAGGATTCCCCTTGACCTTCCAGCCGCTGGAACCCCGAGGGTGGATCACGTGACCGCGACGAACGAGGGGACGGACCGCACCCTGCTGACGATCGGGCAGCTCGCCCGGCGCTCGGGGGTGCCCGTCCGCACCATCCGCTTCTGGTCGGACGAGGGCCTGCTGCCCGAGACCGACCGGAGCCCCGCCGGCTACCGCCGGTACGACGCGGCCGCCGTGGCCCGGCTCGATCTCGTCCGCACCCTGCGGGAGCTCGGGCTGGGGCACGACGACGTGCGGGAGGTGCTGCTGCGTCGACGTCGGGTCGGCGAGGTGGCGGCCGCGCACGTGCGGGCCATCGACGAACGGATCCGCGCCCTGCGCGTGCAGCGTGCGGTGTGCACGCTGCTCGCCCGCGGCGGCACGGATCCCGCACCGAGGGAGCTGAGACTGATGAACGACCTGGCCAGGCTGTCCGCCGAGGAGCGGCAGCGGATGATCGACGAGTTCGTGGCCGAGACCTTCGCCGGCACCGACCCGGAGGCGCCCGGCGCCGGCATCGCCTCGGCGATGCGGACCATGCCGGCCGAGCTGCCGGAGGACCCGACCACGGAGCAGGTGGAGGCGTGGGTGGAGCTCGCCGACCTCGTCTCCGACCCGGCCTTCCGGTCCCGGGTGCGGGAGATGGCGGTCGCCGGGTCGGAGGCGGCCGCGCCACCGCCCTACGACCCGGGCACGGTGCTGGAGCACGCCGGCGCGGCGCTGCGGGAGGGGGTCGACCCGGGGTCGCCGGAGGCGGCCGAGGTGCTGGCCCGGATCGGCGTCGGCGACCTGCCGGCCGCCGGGCGGGCCGAGCTGGCGGCGACCGTCGACACGTTCAGCGACCGGCGCGTGGAGCGGTACTGGACCCTGCTCGGCCGGCTCAACGGCTGGCCGGAGCGCCCGCCGTCCGTCCCGGCCTTCGAGTGGTTCGCCGCCGCCCTGCGGGCCCCGCGGTAGGACCGGTCAGTCGTGTCGGCCGCTGAAGGCCAGCCCGACGCCCATCCCGACGAGCACCAGCCCGGCCGCGCCGCCCATCCGGCGCAGGCGGGCCGGGCTCGTCGCGAACCAGTCCCGCGCCGCGCCGGCGACGAGGCCCCAGGCCGAGTCCAGCACCGCCGCCGTCAGGCAGAAGAGCAGGCCGAAGGTCAGCAGCTGCAGCGCCGGGTTGGGCGTCTGCGGGCCGAGGAACTGCGGCAGCACGGCCGCGAAGAACACCAGCGCCTTGGGGTTGGTCAGCCCGACGAGCACGCCCTGCAGGTACACGCGCCGGCCGGCGGCCACCCCCGGCCTGCCGAGCGCGGCCACCAGGTCGCCGCGGGTGCGGATGGTGTGCACCCCCAGCCAGATCAGGTAGGCGGCGCCGGCCAGCTTGATCGCGGTGAACACCGTGGCCGAGGCGGCCGCGACGGCCCCGAGGCCCAGCGCGACGACCACGACCAGCACGGCGACGCCCGTCGTGTTCCCCGCGACGCTCGCCAGCGCGGCACGGCGGCCGTGCGCGAGGGCCCGGCCCACGATGAACAGCACGCTCGGGCCCGGGATCGCGACCAGCACGAGCGACGCGGCGAGGAACGCGAGGATCGCACCGGTCGAGGGCATGCCGGGACGGTAGGGCCCGGCCCCCGGCCGGGCACACGATTTTCGGCGGCGGTCCGCCGAGGCAGGCTCGACGATCTCCTGCACGGGTGAGGTCGAGAACGCGCGGTCGGCACCGTCCCTGGACGAGAGGGGCGGGCAGCGCCGCGCCCGACGGGAGGACACACCGATGGAGCAGCACGACGTCGACACCGAGCTGGCCGCCGCGAGGGAGCTGCTCGACTCGACCTCGGCGGGCCATCTCGCCTACACCGCGGAGGACGGCACGCCTCGGGTGGTCACGGTCGGCTTCTTCTGGACCGGGGAGCAGTTCGTGACCTCCACGGCCGCCACGGCGCCCAAGGTCGCGGCGCTGTCGGCCCGGCCGGACGTCGCCCTGGCCGTCGACGCCGGCGGCAGGCCGGAGCAGGCCCGGGCGCTGTCGGTGCGCGGCCGCGCGGACATCCGCATCGTCGAGGGCGTGGTCGAGGAGTACCTCGCCGCCGCGCGCAGGAGCATGGATGCCGAGCCCGCCGCGCAGTTCGCGCAGAACTGCCGCGCGCTGTACGACCGGATGGCGCGCATCGCGATCACACCGCGCTGGGTCCGGTACTACGACTTCGGCGCCGGCCGGGTGCCGAGATTCCTGCAGGAGCTCGCCGAGCGCAGCGGGCGGTGACCCGTTCCCCCGCCCGCTCCCGGGGCCGCCGGGACGGCGGCGTCGCGGGGGTCGTGCCGGCCACCCGCCGGACCGGGTCGGGAAAGGGTCACTGGTAGTAGAGGACGCACCAGCACAGGGTGTCGCCCGTGGTGCACGCGGGCTCGGGCAACGACCTCACCACGGCGGAGCTCGTGAAGGGGATACCGCCCCATTTCGACCACAGGTCGGTCGCCATCCCCACCACGTTCACGTTGCCGGCGGGCCGATCCGTGCCGACATAACTGTGGACACTCGTGTCGTAGTCGCGGCGCCCGTTGAAGTACCACCCGCTGTCGAACCAGTCCTCCGTCCCCGTCGCGACGATCTGCGCGGTCGGCTCGCCGTCGACGGTGACGGAGAAGTTGCGCTCCAGCCAGGACAGGTTCGTGGCCCCGACGCCGGCGATGTAGGAGTGGTGGACGATCGACCCCGGGCCGCCGGTGATCTGCGCGAGAGTGGTGGTCGAGGCCGCCGCCCGGGTCACCCTCTGGTCGACGTAGCGCGCCCCCTGGCAGCGCAACCGCCGCCCGTTCGCCTCGTCGGACGCGGTGAGGCTGTAGGTCGCCATGGAGTAGATGCTCGCGGTCTGCCCGGCGTCGATGTTGAAGTAGGCGATCCTGATCGAGGCGCCGAAGGGCATCGGGTAGGTCGACAGGAAGGCGGTGAGGTAGTTGCCGCTGTTGATCTCGACGTGCAGGTGGGTGCACGAGTGGCTGGTGTTCGCGCTGCCGGCGCCCCAGTGCGTGGCGAGCAGCGTGCCCATGTCGATGTCGATCGCCGGGGTCGGCGCGCCGTCGTAGTAGACCCGCAGCCGGCCGTCCAGCGCGGGGGCGTTGCCGCCGCCGAGGGCCATCCAGAGGGAGACGACGACCCCCGGGCCGTTCCGCGCGCACAACGTCCGTTCGGTGTTCGGCGGCACCAGGACGTTCTCGAGCTTGTCGATCCGGAGTTTCTCCTGCCGGAGTGGGGCAAGCGGATCCGCCATCGCCCGAATTCCCCTCGTCCGAGAAAGGGCCCGTCGAATTCGCCCGACACTACTGAGGACACACACCCCGGGAAAGGACCGACCGCGGCCCGCCCGCTGCGCGAATTCGCTCCGCACCCGGATCGTGTGCCGGGCGGACCGGTGACGTCGCTAGGATCCGGCGCGTGTTCGGCATGGTCCGGCCCTGCCGGCACACCCTCTCCCCCGCCCTGCGCGCCGAGTGGATCGGCCACCTGTGCGGGCTCTGCTACGCGCTGCGGGACGAGCACGGCCAGGCCGCCCGGATCGCCACCAACTACGACGGGCTGCTGATCTCCGTCCTGCTCGACGCGCAGGCCTCCGCGACGGGCCGCCGGACCGCCGGCCCGTGCCCGCTGCGCGGCATGCGGACGGCCCGGGTCGCGACCGGCGAGGGCGTCCGCCTCGCGGCCGCGGTGAGCCTGGTGCTGGCCTCGGCGACGCTCGTCGACCACGTGGCGGACGGCGACGGCCCGTTCGCG
>NZ_JBHSQK010000083.1:0-28955 GCF_042658055.1 Pseudonocardia lutea | reverse complement strand
GGGGGCGGGGTGGCCCGACCGGGCGTCGGCGGGCGCGGCCGGGCTCGGCCTGGTCCCCGCGGGCCTGCTCGCCGCCGTCGCCCGGCAGCCGGCGCTGGAGCACGCCGGGGCACCGCTGCTCGCCGTCACCGAGCCGACCGAGACGGCCACCGCGGCCGCCTTCGCGCACACGGCGGCCCTCGCCGGCCGCCCGGAGAACGCGGCACCGCTCGCGGAGGCCGGGCGGCTCTTCGGGCGGCTCGCCGACGTGCTCGACGCCGCCGAGGACCTCCCGGCCGACGCCGCCACCGGCGCGTGGAACCCGCTGCGCGCCACCGGCACGGACCTCGCCGCCGCGCGCGCCCTGGCCGACGACGCCGCCCTCGGCATCCGGCTCGCCCTCGACGAGGTGCGCTGGACGCACCGGCGCCTGGCGCACCGGCTGCTGGTCCACGAGCTCGACCGGGCGGTCGCGCACACCTTCGCGCACGCCGAGGGGAAGCCGGACGCGCCGGGTTCCCGGCCCGGTCCCCGCCCCCCGCGCGGGGCGCTCGCCGGCTGCGCCGTGGCCGTCGGCCTGTTCTGCAGCTGCCGGATGTGCTGCGCGGACACCTTCGAGGACCCGTGGACCCGCGAGGCGCGTGAGGGCTTCTGCCGCAACGAGACGTGCGCGAACGGCTGCGACTGCTCCGAGGCGAGCTGCGAGTGCTGCGACTGCTGCTCGGACTGCGACTGCTGCGGCTGCGACTGCTGACCCCGGCCCCCGGGAACCGGGCGCGCGACTCGCGGGAGGGTCAGGAGTCCCAGCCGTAGAAGACCCGTTCCACCACGGCCCGCGCGCGGCGGGTGGTGCGGCGGTAGTCGTCGAGGAACTGGCCGGGGTCGCCGTCGGTCGGGTGACCGAGCGCCGCGGCGACGGCCGCCAGCTCGCGCCCCGAGCGCGGCAGCTGGTCCCCCGGCTTGCCCTTGACCAGCATGATCCCGTTGCGCGCCCGGGTGGCGGTCTCCCATCCCGCCCGCAGCTCCGCCGCGTCGTCCGCGGTGATCAGGCCCGCCTCGGCCGCCTCGCGCAGCCCCTCGAGCGTCGAGGTGGTCCGCAGCTCGGGGATGTCGCCGGCGTGCTGCAGCTGCAGCAGCTGCACGGTCCACTCCACGTCGGCGAGCCCGCCGTGGCCGAGCTTGGTGTGGGTGGAGCGGTCCGCGCCGCGCGGGAGCCGCTCGTCGTCCACCCGCGCCTTGATCCGCCGGATCTCGGTCACCTGCGCCTGGGTCAGCCCCGCAGCCGGGTACCGGATCGGCTCGACGACCTCCATGAACCGGCGGCCCAGCTCGGGGTCGCCGGCCACCGGCCGGGCCCGCAGCAGCGCCTGCGCCTCCCACACCTCCGCCCAGCGTGCGTAGTACTCGCGGTAGGAGTGCAGCGTGCGCACCAGCGGGCCGGAGCGCCCCTCGGGCCGCAGGTCCGCGTCGACCTGCAGCGCCGGGTCCGGGCTGGGCGCGCCGAGCTTCCGCCGAACGGTCTCGACCACGCTCGTGGCGAACTTGAGCGCGTCGGCGTCGGGCACGGAGTCGTCGGCCGGCTCGCACACGAACATCACGTCCGCGTCGGAGGAGTAGCCGAGCTCGGCGCCGCCGAGCCGGCCCATGCCGATCACCGCGATCCGGGCCTTCGGCCGCTCCCCCGCGGCGATCTCCTTGACCGTGGCGTCGAGCGTCGCGCGCAGCACGGCGACCCACACCGTGGACAACGCCTCGCACACCTCGGCGACGGTGATCGCCCCGAGCAGGTCCGCGCAGGCGACCCGCAGCATCTCGTGGCGGCGCATCGAGCGCGCCGAGGACACCGCGGAGTTCAGGTCGGGCTGCCGGGCGACGGCGGCGAGCATCCACTGCGCGACGACGGCCGGGTCCCGCGTGAGCTCGTCGGGCTGGCCGGGGTTGGGCGCGGCCAGCACGCGCAGGATCTCCGGCGCCCGCACGAGCAGGTCCGGGACCAGCGCGGAGGTGCCCAGCAGGCGCATGAGCCGCTCGGCGACCAGCCCCTCGTCCCGCAGCAGCCGCAGGTACCACGGCGTGTTCGCCAGCGCCTCCGACACCTGGCGGTAGGCGAGCAGCCCGCGGTCCGGGTCGGGGGTGGCGGCGAGCTCCTCCAGCAGCACCGGCAGCAGCGTCTGCTGGATCGACGCCGCCCGGGACACCCCGCCGGTCAGCGCGCGCAGGTGCCCGAGCGCGCCCTCCGGCGAGGCCCAGCCCAGTGCCTTGAGCCGGGCGGCGGCGGCCTTCTCGGACAGCCGGGTCGCCTCGGCCGGCAGCCGCGACACCGACTCCAGCAGCGGCCGGTAGAACAGCTTCTCGTGCAGCCGGCGGACCCGGTGCGCGTTGCGCGACCACTCCGCGAGCAGTACCCCGACGACGTCGTGCCGGCCGTCGGGGCGCAGCCGCGCGGCCCGGGCGAGCCAGCGCAGCCCGTCGGTGTCGTCCCGGGCCGGGAGCAGGTGGGTGCGGCGCAGCCGCTGCAGCTGCAGGCGGTGCTCGAGCAGCCGCAGGAAGCGGTAGGAGGCGGCGAGGTTGGCGCCGTCGTCCCGCCCGACGTACCCGCCCTCGGCGAGCGCCGCCAGCGCGTCGAGCGTCGACGGCGAGCGCAGCGACTCGTCCGACCGGCCGTGCACGAGCTGCAGCAGCTGCACGGCGAACTCCACGTCCCGCAGCCCGCCGCGGCCGAGCTTGAGCTCCCGCTCGGCGTGGTCGGGGCGGACGTGCTCCTCGACGCGACGGCGCATGGCCTGGACGTCCTGCACGAAGTCGTCCCGGCTGGCCGCGTTCCACACCATCGGCGCGACGGCCTCGGCGTAGGCGGCGCCCAGCTCCGCGTCGCCGGCGATCGGGCGCGCCTTGAGCAGCGCCTGGAACTCCCAGGTCTTGGCCCAGCGCTTGTAGTAGCTGACGTGCCCGTCGAGCGTGCGGACCAGGGCGCCCTGCCGGCCCTCCGGCCGCAGGTTGGCGTCGACCTGGAAGCAGGCCTCCCCCGCGATCCGCATCAGCCGGCTCGCCAACCGGGACGCGGCCTGCGTGTCTCCCTCGGCCACGAAGATCACGTCGACGTCGCTGACGTAGTTGAGCTCGTGCCCGCCGCACTTGCCCATGCCGATCACGGCGAGCCGGACGTCCTCGGGCGGGTCCACCTCCTCCAGCGCGACCGCCAGCGCCGCGCGGATCGCGGCGGCGGCCAGGTCGGCCAGCTGCGCGGCGACCTCGTCGACCTCCATCACGGGCAGCGACGGCTCCCCGACGGCGGCGAGGTCGGCCGCCGCGAGCCCGAGCACCTCGTCCCGGTACGCCGTGCGCAGCGCGGTGATCGCGGCCGCCCCGGTGACCTGGGCACGCGCCCCGCCCGGCCCGCCCGACGTCGGCCCGTCCGGATCGGCGCCGACGGCGCGGAGCAGGTTCGCGGTCCGGCGGGCGAGGTCCGGCGGCGGGTTCTCGCGGTCCGGGCCGTCGGCGAGCAGCGTCCAGCGGTCGGGGTGGGTGACGAGGTGGTCGCCCAGGGCGGTGGAGGCGCCGAGCAGGGCGAGCATCCGCCCGCGCAGCCCGAGGTCGCTGCGCAGCGCCGCGTCGACGGTCCTCCAGTCCCCGGCGGCCTTGGCGAACCGCTCCGTCTGGCGCAGCGCGAGATCGGGGTCGGGCGAGCGCGCCAGCGCCCACATGATCGGCTCGGCGCCCTCGACGGGCCGGTCCTCGGCCCACCAGCCCAGCTCGGCGAGGGTCTGCTCCGCCCAGGGCTCGGTGAGGCCGAGCCGGGCCAGCGAGGTCCGCGTGCGTTCCGCCACGTCCAGCCATCCTGCCGTATGTCCGCCCGGTGACGACCATGGTGCCGCGCCCGCACGGCCCCCGCCACGGCGGTCGTCGGCCGGATCAGGCGCCGGGGTAGAGCTCCGGGTCGTCGAGGGGAGCGCCCAGCCAGCCGAGCAGCGCGGCGAGCTCCCGGTAGGCGGCCAGTCGGGCCTCGTCCGTCGCCTCCGCCTCGGCGCGGCGGACGGGTTCGCGGAGCCGCTCCACCATCGCCGGGCCGAGCTCGAGCAGCCCGCCCGACCCGGTCGTGGCGAACCGGGCGAGGACGTAGCGGGCCAGCGCACCCACCGGGATCCCGGTGTGCGCGCTGAGCCCGGCCAGGGTGTGCAGTGGGTCGAGGCGGCCGTAGTCGGCGACCTCGGCCTTGAAGTTGGCGTCCGGGTCGTCCGGCTCCCACGGCCCCTCGTACCGCTCGAGCCGGACCCATTCCGACCCCATCATGGAACCATCACGACGGAATCGACGGCCGGAATCGTCGTCATGGTTCCATCTTGCGTCATCGCAGGTCAGAGCACGGGCAGGTAGGTCGCGAGCTCGTAGGGCGTGACGTTGCGCCGGTAGTTGTCCCACTCCGCCCGCTTGTTGCGCAGGAAGAAGTCGAACACGTGCTCGCCGAGGATCTCGGCGACCAGCTCCGAGTGCTCCATCGCGCCCAGGGCCTCGGTGAGGTTCTGCGGCAGCGCCTCGTAGCCCAGGGCGCGGCGCTCGGTGTCGGTGAGCGACCAGACGTCGTCCTCGGTGGCGGGGGGCAGCTCGTAGCCCTTCTGCACGCCCTGCAGCCCGGCGCCGAGGATCACGGCGAAGGCCAGGTAGGGGTTGCAGGCGCTGTCGAGCGTGCGGATCTCCACCCGTCGGGTCGACGACTTGCCGGGCGAGTACATCGGCACGCGGACCAGCGCCGAGCGGTTCGCGTGACCCCAGGACACGGCGGTGGGCGCCTCGCCGCCGGTGATCAGCCGCTTGTAGGAGTTGACCCACTGGTTGGTCACGGCGCTCATCTCGCGCGCGTGCCGCAGCACGCCGGCGACGAACGCCTTGCCCGTCTCGGACAGCTCGTACGGGTCGTCCGGGTCGTGGAAGGCGTTGCGGTCGCCCTCGAACAGCGAGAAGTGGGTGTGCATGGCCGACCCGGGGTGGTCGGTGAAGGGCTTGGGCATGAAGGAGGCCCGCACGCCCTGGGTCAGCGCCACCTCCTTCACCACGTACCGGAAGGTCATGATGTTGTCGGCCATGGTGAGCGCGTCGGCGTAGCGCAGGTCGATCTCCTGCTGGCCGGGCCCGCCCTCGTGGTGGCTGAACTCCACCGAGATGCCCATGGACTCGAGCGTCTCGATGGCGTTGCGCCGGAAGTGCGGCGCGACGTCGTGGCTGGCCTGGTCGAAGTAGCCGCCGGAGTCGGCGGCGACCGGCGGGGAGCCGTCCGACGGCAGGTCCCGCAGCAGGTAGAACTCGATCTCGGGGTGGACGTAGCAGGTGAAGCCGGCCTCGCCGGCCTTGGACAGGGCGCGCCGCAGCACGTGCCGCGGGTCGGCCCACGAGGGCGAGCCGTCCGGCATCGCGATGTCGCAGAACATGCGGGCCGAGTAGTGCTCGCCGTTGGTCTCCCAGGGCAGCACCTGGAAGGTGGACGGGTCGGGGCGGGCGACCATGTCCGACTCGTAGACCCGGGCGAAGCCCTCGATCGCCGAGCCGTCGAACCCGATGCCCTCCGCGAACGCCCCCTCGAGCTCGGCGGGGGCCACCGCCACCGACTTGAGATAGCCGAGCACGTCGGTGAACCACAGCCGCACGAAGCGGATGTCGCGTTCCTCGAGCGTGCGCAGCACGAATTCCTGCTGGCGGTCCATGGCCGCCAGGCTAGGAATGTCGTGTTACGCCGATGTTTCGTGGCTGCTCAGGGTGTGGGACGCCGCAGCGCGATCGGGTGACGCGGCTACTGGGCGGGCAGCACGCACTCGGCGCCCTCGTCCGGGAGCGTGCCGTCGACCAGGTACGCGGTGAGCTTGTCGTCGATGCAGGCGTTGCCCTGGTAGCCGGCGGTGTGCTGGTTGCCCTCGACCTTGAGCAGCCGCCCCTTGAGGTCCTCGGCCAGGTCGACACCGGCCTGGTACGGGGTGGCCGGGTCCCCGGTGACCGAGACGACGACGACCGGCGTCAGCCCGTCGGCCTGCGGCCGGTGCGGCTCCAGCGTCGGCGGGACGGGCCAGAACGCGCAGGGGTCCTTCGCGTTGACCGCGCCGCGGCCGGTGGCGGTGAACGGTGCCGCGCCGACCACGCCCTCGTTGAGCTTCGCGACCTGCGCGGGGTCGGTGATGCGCACGTTGTCCATGCAGGTGATGGCCTGGAACGCCTCGAGCGAGTTGTCGTACTTCCCGTTCGTGCGCTTGTAGTAGAAGTCGGCGAGGGTGAGCAGCACCGAGCCGTCGCCCGCGGCCAGCCGGGAGATGCCCAGCGACAGCGCCGGCCACAGCGAGCGCAGGTAGAGCGCCTGCTGCACGCCGGTGATCGCGTCGGAGAAGGAGAGCGTCCGGGTCGGGTCCGAGGTGCGCGCGGGGTTGTCGACGAGCGGCTGCGCGATCTTCTGCCAGGTCGCCGTCGTGGCCTTCGGGTCGGTCCCGAGCGGGCAGTTCGGCTGGCTCGCACACCAGGCGCCGTAGGCGTCGAAGGCCTGCTGGAAGCCGGCGCTCTGGTCGATGTTGGTCTCGACGGTGTCCTGGGTCGGGTCGACGGCGCCGTCGAGCACCATGGCCCGCACGCGGGTCGGGAAGGCCTCGGCGTAGGTCGTGCCGATCGACGTCCCGTACGAGTAGCCGTAGTAGGTCAGCTTCTCGTCGCCGAGGGCGGCGCGCAGCACGTCGAGGTCCCGGACGACCTCGCGGGTGCCCAGGTGCGCGAGCACGTCCGCGCCCATGCGGGCGGTGCAGCGGTCCGCGTACTCCTTGTTGTGCGCCTCCAGCGCGGCCACCCCCGCCGGGGACGGGTCGGCGTAGACGGTGGCCCGGTACTGGTCCTGCTCGGCGTCGGTGAGGCAGTCGATCGAGGGCTCGCTGACCCCGACCCCGCGCGGGTCGAACCCGACGAGGTCGAAGCGGGCCTCGATCGGCGTGTTCGCGGTGGACTTCACGGTGGCGGGCACCAGCTGGGTGCCCGAGACGCCGGGCCCGCCCGGGTTGAGCAGCAGCGACCCGATCCGGTTCGCCCGGTCGGTCGCCGCCGAGCGCATGACGGCGACCTTCACGGTCCTGCCGCCCGGCTGCGCGTAGTCGAGGGGCACCTCGAGCTTGGCGCACTGGTAGCGCGGGTCGGCGTAGCTCGGCGCGACGTCCGGGGAGGCCGCGTAGTCGGCGCAGGGCCCCCACTGGAGCTTCTGGGAGTAGAAGCGGGCGAGGGCCGGGTCCTGCGCGGGATCACCCGCCGGGGTGGTGGTCGCCGCGGCGGGCGCCGGCGTGGCCGGGCCGGAGCAGGCGGCGAGCGCGACCGAGGCCAGGACCGCGACCAGCGCGGTCAGGGCCCGGGCGGCCGTGAACGGGGAGCGACGGCGCGACGACGCGGAGCCAGGCACCGGCTCAGCATGACAGCGGCGGCGTGCGGCGCCACCCCGGGTGCGACGACCGGCCGGCACCCCGCCGTGTGAGGTGCGTCGCCGGGCCGTGCGCACGGCCGCATGCGGGTGACACGCTCGTGCCGCCAGACCTGGACGACCCAGACGACCCGGGGACCTGCCGCGCAGGCCTCGAGGGAGGACGGACGACGATGTCCCGCGACACCACACCCCTGCCCCCGAACGGCGGGATCCCCGCGAACGGCGCTGTACAGGGCGGCCCGGCGCAGGGCGGCCCGGCGCACGGCGGCCCGGCGCACGGCGAGGTGCAGGCGCCCTACCGCAGCGCCGCCCCGCAGAAGCGCACCCGCGTGCACCACCTCGCCGAGATGAAGCAGCGCGGCGAGCGCTGGCCGATGCTCACCGCCTACGACGTCTACTCCGCGGAGATCTTCGACGAGGCCGGCATCCCGGTCCTGCTCGTCGGCGACTCCGCGGGCAACAACGTCCTCGGCTACGACAACACCCTGCCCGTCACCGTCGACGAGCTGATGCCGCTGGTCAAGGCGGTCGTCCGGGGCGCCAAGCACGCCCTCGTCGTCGCCGACCTGCCCTTCGGCAGCTACCAGATCTCTCCCGCCCAGGCCCTCGAGACCGGGTTCCGGTTCCTGAAGGAGGGCGGCGCGCACGCCGTGAAGCTCGAGGGCGGCACCCGCTACGCGCCGCAGGTCGAGGCGCTCACCGCCGCCGGCATCCCGGTCATGGCGCACCTGGGCTTCACCCCGCAGAGCGAGCACGCGCTGGGCGGGTTCCGGATCCAGGGCCGCGGCCAGTCCGCCGAGCAGCGCCTGGTCGACGACGCGCTGGCCCTCCAGGAGGCCGGCGCCTTCGCGGTGGTGCTCGAGATGGTGCCCGGCGAGGTCGCCAAACGGGTCACCGCCGAGCTCACGATCCCGACGATCGGGATCGGCGCGGGTCCGGACTGCGACGCGCAGGTGCTCGTCTGGTCCGACATGGCCGGGATGAACCGGGGCCGCAAGCCGCGCTTCGTCAAGCCCTACGCCGACCTCGGCGGGCTCCTGCTGGAGGCGGCGCGCGCCTACGCCGCCGACGTCCGGGGCGGGGCCTACCCCGACGAGGCCCACACCTACCACTGACCGACCTGGGCGAACGGCGCTCCCGCTCCCGTCGGACGAGCGAGAGCGCCGTTCGCTCATGAGGGCCGGGCGACGGGGCGGCGCCGGCGATCGAGGGACCCGCGCAGGGCCGGTACGAGCGGCGCCCGCGCGAGCATCGCGGCGGCCGGGCACTCGCGCGCGCGCCACCGCTCCCGCAGCGACCCGAGCCGAGCGAGGTCCGCCGGACGGTCCGCGAGTGCACGCTCCGCCGCGTCGAGCAGGGCACCCGAGCCCGCGTGCGTCTCCGGGTCGGCCAGCCCCTCCACGGCGACGTGCCGGTGCAGCGCCGCGTCGGGCGTCCGGCGCCGGCCGGGCAGGGTGTCGTCCAGCACCAGGCCGGTGAGCAGGCTGAGCAGCTCGCCGTACAGCTCCGGGTCCGGGCAGGCGTCGAAGGCCTTGAACTCGATCCGCCCGACCTCCGCCGGCAGCCGCGCCGGCTGGGTGAGGGAGGGATCGGAGTCGACCGCGTACGGCGAGCCGGGCTCCAGGAACACCATCGCGGCCGGGCGCAGGCCGGTGCGCACCGCGGTCCGGGCCGACAGCCCGCCCCAGGGTTCGCCGTCGCGGAAGGGCGAGGAGAAGGCGAACGGCACCAGCCACGGGCTGTAGTGGGTGAGCTTCTCGCCGGCGTCGACCAGCGCCGCGCCGTCGAGCCCCGCGACGGACAGGTTCAGGTCCGGCCCGTGCGTGACCATGTGCAGGTGCGCCGTGCGCTCCTCCGGCGAGGCCGTGCGGTGGGCGCGCTCCCAGGCGTTGAGCTCCGGAACGACCGGGTAGCTCGACCGCACCGGGTTGAACCCGATCGGGTACGGCTCCAGGCCGCGCAACCGGGCCTGCCGTTCCAGCGCGGCGAGGTCGTCCGCGAGCGCGCGCACGGCCGCCTCGACGGAGTCGTGGATCCGGGTGCGGATCTCGACGCCCTTGGGGTCGCAGCGGACCAGCGCGCCGGACCCGTCGAAGCGCTCGAAGCCCTCGACGTACCACCGCTTGCGCTTGATGCCCTGGTCGCCGATCCGCAGGTCGGGGTAGTCGGCGGGATCCTCGGGCAGGGCGTCGACGATGCCCTGCAGCTCCTCGAAGGTCGTGTTCGTGAAGTCCGCGAACGCCCCGTCGGCGCGGCGGAACGCCAGCTCGTGCTCGATCCCGTACCTGACCTGCGCCACCCTCGACCTCCACCCCGGCTTTCGTGCCGGCGGACGACGCTAGTCCTGCGAGGGGCCGTCGCGCCGCGTGTTCGTGCGGACACTCGATCGGGGTTGAGCCGTCGGCGTCAGTTCGGTAAGGCGAACCTGACGCGGCCGGTGACGGGATCGGCCTCGACCAGCCGGACCCGGGCGGTCCTGCCCGGCTCGAGGGCACCCTCGCACCGCGCGAGGACGGGCGGATCGGCCAGGAAGACCTCGCCGGGCTCCCGGCGCAGCACCACGCCCGCGAACTCCTCCCCGACCCGGCCGGCGAGCAGCGCCGCCTCCGTGCGGTCCGTGCAGGCCCGGTCGACGCGCGCGGCGAGAGTGTCCGACGCGCTCATCAGGCCGGGCAGGGCCGGGAGCGCCTCCGCAAGCCAGGCCGGCACGTCCCGGCCGGCCGCGAGCGCCAGGCAGACCTCGCTGCCGAACCGGTCGACCAGCCGCCGCAGGGGCGCGGTGACGTGCGCGTACGGCGCGCCGATCCCGCCGGTCGCGGGGTCGGCGGGCGGCGGCGTCCCCGCGCCGAAGGCCGCGTAGGCGGCGCCGCGCAGCAGGGTCGTGGCGGCCCGCCGGACGGCCAGCGCGCGGGGATCGGCCGCGTCGGCACCACCGGCCGGACGCGGCAGCGCGGCGAGCACCTGCGCGGGCGACGCGCCGGCCGGCCAGTCCAGGCCGAGCTCCAGCGCGGTCGCCCGCAGCGTGGCGACCGCCTCGGGGTCCGGCGCCGGCAGGGTCCGCAGCAGGCCCACCCCCGCGTCGAGCATCATCTGCGCCGCGACCTGGCCGGTGAGCAGCGAGATCTCCGCGTTCCAGTCCTCCACCGGGCTGCGGCGGCGGACCCGTACCGTCCACCCCGCCCCGTCCCGCACGACCTCCTGCTCCGGAAGCTCCAGCTCGACCGCCCCGCGCGCGACGGCCCGGGCGCGGCGCAGCGGGCCCAGCTCGGCGAGGGCGGCGATCGCCGGGTGCGGGCTCCCCGCGTCGACCGCGGCCTGCACGCCGGCGTAGTCGAGCCGCGCCGCGGAGCGCACGAGCGCACGCCGGACGTCGGTGCGGCGGACGGCGCCCTCCGCGTCGAGGTCGATCCGCCAGAGCACGGCCGCGCGGGGCCCGTCGGGGAGCAGGCTCGCGGCGTTCTCGGACAGGACCGGCGGGTGCAGCGGGACCGCGCCGTCGGGCAGGTAGAGCGTCTGGCCGCGGCGGCGGACCTCCGCGTCCAACGCGCCGCCGGGCTCGACGACGGCGCCGAGATCGGCGATGGCGTAGTGCACGGTGAAGCCGCGGGGCGTCCGGGTGATGCCCACCGCCTGGTCCAGGTCCTTCGAGCCGGGCGGGTCGATGGTCACCAGCGGGACGTCCGTGGCGTCGACCCGGGGACCGTCGCGGGCGCCGTCGCCCGCGGCCGCACGCTCGGCCTCCGCGAGCACCGCGGCGGGGAAGACCGTGCCGTCCGCGGGCAACCCGAACTCGGCGCGGACGGCGGCGAAATCCGGGACCGGGCGCCGATCGGTGCCGCGGTCCCTGGCCGGGGCCGTGCCGGGGGCCCGGTCTCCGGGACCGCTCGCGGGGCAGGTCACGCGCGCACCCTACGGTCGGACCGGCCCACCTGTGCGGCGGAGCGCCGGGTGTTGTCGTATCCCGAGTCCGATTTCCCAAGTCCCCGCCGGCCGGACGGAGCCGCCCGTGCGCACCGATCCCCCGGCGCCCCCGGCGTCTCCCCCGCCCCCGACCTCGCCGCGAGCCTCGTCTGCACCCGGGACCGCACGGTGCCGAGCGGCCGTCGCACCGTCCAGCCGAACTCGGCGCCGGCACCGCCGGGACTCACTGCCGACCTCGCCCGGGGCCCACTGCTGCGCCGCCCTGGCGGGCGGGCGGGGACTCACTGTCAGCACCGCCAGGACCCACTGCTGACACCGCCTGCCGTCAACTCGCTGCCGGGACGGCCGGGACTGACTGCCTGCCGGCACCGCCCCGCCGGGGACTCACTGGCGGCTCTGCCGCGCCCGCACATCCGGACGGGTGCGCCACACCCGCTCCGGCCCCGCCTCACACCCGGCCCCTCCTCGGCACACCCGGTCGACGGCCCGCGCGACGCCTCACCGGGTGTGCGGGCCCGTGCGCGCGCCGCCTCCGCACCCCTGCCGCCCGGCCACGAGGCCGCTCGGCGACTCGAGCGACGCCGCGTCCCAGCCCGCCCGCCCCGACCGCACACCCGATCAGGCGCGACACAGGCCGTCCACAGGGTGTGCGCGCACGTCAGGGGTGTGCCGCCGCGCCGCGACAGGTGTGCGGTAAACCCGGCGGGTGCGCGGCACTCACGGGTGTGCGAGGCCCGGCGGCGGTGCGGCCTCCCGGCGGGTGCCCGGCGCGCTCCCGGCCGCCGTGCGGCGGCGCGTCCCAGGCTCCCCGGTCGCACACCCCATCAGGCGCCACACAGGCCGTCGACGGGGTGTGCCGCGCACGTCAAGGGTGTCGCCGCGCCGCGACGGGTGTGCGGCTCCGCGACGGGTGTGCGGCTCCGCGACGGGTGTGCGACGCCGCGACGGGTGTGCGGCGCCGCGACGGGTGTGTGGCACCCCGGCGGGTGTGCGGCGCCCGCGGCGGCTGCGCGGCGCCCGCCGGTCGTGCGGCGCCCGCCAGTCGTGCGTCGCCCCGCCGGTCCTGCGCGCCAGTCGTGCGGTGCCTGCCGACACCCTCACGCAGGGGTGTCGCCTCGCCGCATCACCTCGAACGGGCGAGGGGCGGGGGCCGGGCCTACCCGGCGTGCCTCCCGGGTGCCGCCGTCCGGGCGAGGCGCAACACGGTCGTCACGCCCTCCTCTGGACAACTCCGCGGCGAAGGATCAGCCTGGTACGCAAGCGTTCACCGCTACAACCGGGAGGCGTCATGAGGTTGGGCAGGAAGCTGGCGGAGGGTGTCGCGATCGACCGGGAGGCCGACCGCCTCGCCGAGACGCGGGAGCCGGCACCACAGACGCACGAGACGGTCCCGGTCGTCACCGCCGCCCTGGCGGAGGACGCCCCGGCCGAGCGCCCCGCCCGGGTCTGAGACCGGGCCGGGTCGGTGGGCGGTCCCTTCGCCCGCAGCCCGCGCGAACACTCCGACGAGCCCCTGCCGGGGTTCAAGCTCGCGTACCCGATGCTCGCCGCCGACGGCGCGAGCTGCGGGTTCAGCGGCGTGACCCTCGGCAGGGCGCACGTCTACCGCGCGGTGGACGACGCCATCTGCGCGCACGGCTCGCGGCACGCCTGTCCGTCGCGCTGGTGTGACTGCGGGTTCTACTGCTTCCACGAGATGGGCGCCGCGCGCGACCTCGCGTGCGAGCCCGACCATCGCAGCGCGGTGCTGCTGGAGGTCGCGGCGTCGGGGCGGTACCGGCGCTACGAGCGCGGCCTGCGGTACGCCCGCCAGCGTGTGAAGACGGTCCGCATCGGCCGCTGCGACTGCGGCCGCCCCGCCGAGCTGCTGGCCGACTCCGGCGCGGGCAGCGTGGGCTGGCGGCGGCTCCTCCCGGTCTGCCGCAACTGCGCCGCCGACCGGCCGGTGCTCCGCCCCGAGCGGTTCGCCGAGCTCGCGGGCGGGGTGCAGGTGGTGCTGGAGGGCAGCCCGACCGGGCTCGGCGATCCCCCGGCAGACCCGACGGCCGCGGCGCCCGCGGCCGCGGCGCCGGCGGCCCCTGCCGAGGACCCCGGCACCGTCGCCCTCCTCTCCGCCGAGATCGCGGTGCTGCACGCCCGCCTCGACGAGACCCTCGTCCGGTTGGAGGAGGTGCAGGCGCGGCTGGACGAGCTCACCCGCCGCGACCGCCCCTGATCGGCGCGGGCCCTCACAGCCAGGCGGGCAGCTCCGGCACCGGCCTGGGCTCGCCCTCGGGGGTGACCGCGCGGATCCGGCGCGGACGGCCGCGGCCCGACACCCACGCCGCCAGGTCGGCGACGGGTGCCTCCACCGAGACCTCCGGCGGCGTGCCCTCCGCCGCCGTCGACCACACCTGGTTGCGGTCGCTCGCGACGAGCTGCACCGCCGGCACCCCGGGCCGCGCCGCGAGGTTCGCGACGACGTCGGCGACGAGCTCGCACAGCATCGGCTGCGGGAAGTCCTCGAAGGAGGCGCCGACGTCGAGGTCGACGGAGTGGATCCACATCTCCCGCGCCCGCATCCACGCGATCTCGGTGGCCGGCACCTCCTGCCCCTGCCGGTTGCGGATGCTGCGCGACCACGCCTCCTCGGGCATCGCCTTGACGACCTGGGCGAGCTTGTCCGAGGTCGCGACCACGTCCTCGCGGATCGCCGCGGGCTCCCGCCGCGACCCGCTCTCGATGTCCGCGTCCCGCTGGGCGTCGTCGGCGTAGGCCGGGGTCTCCTCCCCGGTCCGCGCCCAGTGCAGCAGGTTGACCATCGCCTCGGCGTTGCGGGCGACGTGGCTGAGCACGTGCGCACGGGTCCAGCCCGGCAGCGCGGACGGGGCGCGGAAGGCGTCGTCGCCCATCCGGTCCATCAGCCCGCGCAGGTGCGCCGCGCCGTCGCCGGCCCACGCCAGCGACCGCTCGAGCGTGCGGGTCATTTCGCGAGCCGGCAGACGTTGCGGCACTCGCCGATGCCCGCGATCGCGGTGACCAGCTCGGCGCCGTCCGTCAGGTACCGCGGGGGGCGGCGGGCGTGGCCGACGCCGCCGGGTGTGCCGGTGGCGATGACGTCGCCCGGGTTGAGGGTCAGGATCGCCGACAGGTAGACGACCAGGTCGACCGCCCCGAACACGAGCTGGTCGGTCGTCGAGCTCTGCATGACCTCGCCGTCGAGCGTCGAGGAGATCGCCCACCCGCCCTCGGGCAGCTCGTCCGGCGTGACGAGCACGGGGCCCAGCGGCGTGCTGTGTTCGAACGTCTTGCCCTGCAGGAACTGCTTGGTCCGGTTCTGGTAGTCCCGGACGCTGACGTCGTTGAGGATCGTGTAGCCGGCGATCGCGGCCCGCGCAGCGGCCTCGTCGGCGTGCCGCACCGGCCGCCCGATGACCACGGCCAGCTCGGCCTCGTAGTCGACCTGCTCGGACACAGTGGGCAGCTCGATCTCGTCGTACGCGCCGACCAGCGCGGGCGCGTACTTGGCGAACACCGTCGGGTACTCGGGCAGCTCGTTGCCCATCTCGAGGACGTGATCGCGGTAGTTCAGCCCGACGCAGATGATCTTCTCGGGCGACGGCACCAGGGGCGCGTAGTCGAGCCCGTCGACGGCGTGCGACGGGCCGGCCGCGGCCGCCGCGTGCTCGGCCCAGTCCGGGCGGGACAACAGGGCCCGCAGGTCGGCGTCGCCGGTCTCGGTCGCCCCGGTCGCGTCGACCCGGACCGCGCGCGTCCCCGCGGCGGTCCGGATGGTGGCCAGCCTCATCGCGTGCGCTCCACGCTCGCTCCTCGCGTCACGGGCAAGAGTCTGCGCCACCACGGGTCCGTTTTCAGCCCCGGGGGTGGGTGCCGGGCGCACCCACCCCCGGACGGCCGAACGTGCCCGTCGATCATGCGACCGTCCGGCCGCGTCCTAGATCGCGCCGGACTCGTCCTGCGAGTCGCCGCCCCGCACCGGCAAGCCGGCGAAGACGTCCGCGGGCTCGCGCCACTGCGCGCCGCCGCCCGTCCGGACGGCCCGCCAGATGCGCTCCGGGGTGCACGGCAGGTCGACGTGCGTGACCCCGAAGGGGCGCAGCGCGTCGACGATCGCGTTCTGCACCGCCGGCGTGGAGCCGATCGTGGCGGACTCGCCGATCCCCTTCGCGCCGAGCACGTTGCGGGGGGTGGGCGTCTCGGTGGTGACGGCCTCGAACGGGAAGAGGTCCGCCGCGGTCGGGATGTGGTAGTCCGCGAGCGTGGCGGTGGTCGGGTTGCCCTCCGGGTCGTAGAGGACCTCCTCGTACAGCGCCTGCGCGATGCCCTGCGCGAGGCCGCCGTGCTGCTGCCCCTCCACGAGCAGCGGGTTCAGCACGCGCCCGCAGTCGTCGACCGCGATGTGCGCCCGCGGCCGGACGCGGCCCGTGTCGGTGTCGACCTCGACCACCGACAGGTGCGCGCCGAACGGGTAGGTGGCGTCGGCCTGCTGCTCGTCGACCCCGGCGAAGATCTCCCCCTCGGCCGCCACCTGCTCCCACGTCACGGTGGCCGACGGCACGCCCGTCACGCCGAACTCCCCGTCGTCGGTGAGCGCGACGTCGTCCGGGTTCGCCTCGAGCAGCGCCGCCGCCCGCTGGATCGCCTCCTTCAGGACGTCGTCGGCCGCGACCCGGACCGCGGACCCGCCCATCTGCAGTGACCGCGAGCCGCCGGTGCCGCCGCCGCGCGGCACGCTCGCGGTGTCCGACTGCTCGTAGGTGATCTTCTCCATTGGGATGCCGAGCCGGTCCGACACGAGCATCGCGAACGACGTCGCGTGCCCCTGCCCGTGGGCCGAGGTCCCCGCCTGCACCGTCGCCGTACCGTCCGGATGCACCCGCACCGAGCCGTACTCGCTGCCCCCGCCGCCCGCGGTGATCTCCACGTACACCGACACCCCGATGCCCAGCTGTACCGGGTCGCCGGCCTCGCGGCGCGCGGCCTGCTCCTCGCGCAGCTTCTCGTAGTCGGCGAGCCGCAGGGCCTCGCGCAGCGGCAGGTCGTAGTCGCCCACGTCGTAGTGCGCCCCGACCGGCGTGGTCAGCGGGAACGCGGCGGGATCGAGGAAGTTGCGCCGGCGCAGCTCCACCGGGTCGAGGCCGAGCTCGGCCGCGGCGATGTCGACCAGCCGCTCGAGGTGCGCCGCGGCCTCCGGCCGGCCCGCCCCGCGGAACGCGCCCATGGGCGTGGTGTTGGTCAGGGCGGCGACGGCGTCGTACCCCACCTTCGGGATGTCGTAGACGCCGGGCGCCATCACGTAGGTCATGTGCAGCGGCAGCGCCCCGCCGAACCCGGCGTAGGCGCCCGCGTCGCCGACGACCCGGCAGCGCAGCCCGGTCATCCGCCCCTCGCGGGTGAGCCCGAGCTCGTAGTACGCGACCTGGCCGCGCCCGTGCGGCATCGAGACGAGGTTCTCCGAGCGCGTCTCGACCCACGCCACCGGGCGGCCCAACGCCCGCGCGGCGCCGACCGTCGCGGTGTGCTCGGCGATCATCCCGGCCTTGCCGCCGAACCCGCCGCCGACGTTCGGCGCGATCACCCGCACCGCCTCCGGCTCGAGCCCGAAGAGGCCCGCGAGCTGGGCCCGGAAGCCGTGCGGCATCTGGGTGGACACGTGCACGACGAGCTCGTGGTCGGCGTCCGTCGGGTCGACCAGGATCGCGTTGCCCTCCAGCGGCACCACGGCGATCCGCTGGTTGACCATCCGGGCCCGCACGACGACCTCGGCGCCGTCGAGCACCGCGGCACCCTCCGCCGACCGCAGCCCGGCCGCCACGTTGGAACCGGCGTCGGGGAACTGGAGCGGGGCGTCCGCAGCGAGCGCCGCCTCGGGGTCGACGACGGCGGGCAGCGGGTCGTAGTCGACCTCGACCAGCTCGGCGGCGTCGACCGCGGCGGCCTTCGACTCGGCGACGACGAGCGCCACGGCCTCGCCGACGAACCGGACCCGGTCCGTGGCCAGCGGCGGCCGGGGCATGTCGGGGTTGAGCACCATCAGCCCGTGGTGCGCGGGGAGCTTCAGGTCGGCGGCGGTGTAGACGGCGACGACGCCCTCGGCCGCCGCGGCCGCGGAGGTGTCGATCGCGGTGACGGTCGCGTGCGCCAGCGGGGAGCGGACGAACGCGGCGTGCAGGACGTCCGTGCGGCCGGCGACGACGTTGCCGACGTAGGTGGTGGCGCCGGTGATCAGGTCGGGGTCCTCGATCCGCCGCACGGCGGTCCCGAGAATGGAATGAGGCATGTGACTCACATTACGACGTGCGGGTGGAGAAACCAGCCCGTTGTTTGACGCGGGCGGGCGGGTCCGGGAGGGTCGTGGGTGCCCCCCTCCAACCCCCACCGCGGCTGCCGGTCCCCGGTGTGCCGTCGGTGGCGCCAGGGGTGACCGGACCGGTCGGGGGCCGGTCCGGTCACCCGAGCGGCCCGTGCGGAGCGGGGCGAGCATCACGCCCGTGAGGTGCCGGTCCCGGCACGGGGCGGAGGTAGCGTCCCTCCCATGCCCGAGTTCCACCACACCGACGTGCTCCCGCTCGGGGACGACGCGACCGAGTACCGCGAGCTCGACCTCCCTGCCGGGAAGGTCGTCGAGGCGGCCGGCCGGACGTTCCTCGAGATCGATCCCACCACCATCACCGGCCTGGTCCGCGAGGCCGTCAAGGACATCCAGCACCACCTGCGCCCGAGCCACCTCGCGCAGCTGCGCGCGATCATCGACGACCCCGAGGCCTCCGGCAACGACCGGTTCGTCGCCACGGACCTGCTGCGCAACGCCTGCGTCTCGGCGGGCGGCGTGCTGCCGATGTGCCAGGACACCGGCACCGCGATCGTCATCGGCAAGAGGACCGAGACGGTGCTGACCGGCGGCGCGGACGAGGAGGCCGTCTCGCGCGGGGTCTTCGAGGCCTACGACGAGCTCAACCTGCGGTACTCGCAGATGGCACCGCTGTCCTTCTGGGAGGAGAAGAACACCGGCACCAACCTGCCCGCGCAGGTGGAGCTCTACGCGGCGCCGGGCCGGGAGCCGAGGTACGAGTTCCTGGTGATGGCCAAGGGCGGCGGCTCGGCCAACAAGACCTTCCTCTACCAGGAGACGAAGGCGCTGCTGAACCCGAAGAAGCTCGCCGCGTTCCTCGACGAGAAGCTGCGCTCGCTGGGCACCGCGGCCTGCCCGCCGTACCACCTCGCCGTCGTGGTGGGCGGCATGTCCGCGGAGTACACGCTCAAGGTCGCGAAGCTGGCCTCGGCGCGCTACCTCGACGCCCTGCCCACACAGGGCTCCGAGCTCGGGCACGCGATCCGCGACCCCGAGCTGGAGCAGCAGGTCCTCGAGCTGACCCGCAACTTCGGCATCGGCGCGCAGTTCGGCGGCAAGTACTTCTGCCACGACGTCCGGGTGATCCGGCTCCCCCGCCACGGCGCCTCGCTGCCGGTCGGCATCGCGGTGTCCTGCTCGGCGGACCGCCAGGCCAAGGCGAAGATCACCCCGAACGGCGTGTACCTCGAGCAGCTCGAGCGCGACCCGGCCAAGTACCTGCCGGACGTCACCGAGGAGCAGCTGTCCGAATCCGGCGCCGACGAGGTCGTGAAGATCGACCTCACCCGCCCGATGGCGGAGATCCGCGCGACGCTCTCGCAGCTGCCGGTGAAGACCCGCGTCTCGCTGACCGGCCCGCTGGTGGTGGCCCGCGACATCGCGCACGCGAAGATCGCCGAGCGGCTGGAGGCGGGCGAGCCGATGCCGCAGTACATGAAGGACCACCCGGTGTACTACGCCGGGCCGGCCAAGACCCCCGAGGGCTACGCGTCGGGCTCCTTCGGCCCGACGACGGCCGGGCGGATGGACTCCTACGTCCGGCAGTTCCAGGAGGCCGGCGGGTCGCTGGTGATGCTGGCCAAGGGCAACCGGTCGAAGCAGGTCACCGACTCCTGCGCGGCGAACGGCGGGTTCTACCTGGGCTCCATCGGCGGCCCCGCGGCCCGGCTGGCGCAGGACTGCATCCGCAAGGTCGACGTGCTGGAGTACCCGGAGCTCGGCATGGAGGCGGTCTGGAAGATCGAGGTGGAGGACTTCCCGGCCTTCGTCGTGGTGGACGACAAGGGCAACGACTTCTTCGCCGAGACCAGCACCCCGACCCTGCAGGTCACCTTCCGCACCTGACCGCCCGCGTCATGGAACCATGATGCGCGAAACAGCCACCTTCTCGCGCATCATGGTTCCATAACGCTCTCGAAGACGACCAAACTGCGCATCATGGTTCCATCCTGCGTCAGCCGAGGCGGCGGGGGCCGTGGTCGTCGCGGGTCGGCGGGGGGCCCAGCACGACCCGGGCGCCGGTGACGAAGGCGCCCTCGGGCGAGGCCAGCACCGGGTCGAGCGCCAGCGAGCGCACCTCCGGCAGCGCCTCGGCCATCGCCCCGACCCGCAGCGCCAGGTCCTCCAACGCGGCCAGGTCGGCCGGGTCGGAGCCGCGGTACCCGGTGAGTAGCGGCGCCGCCCGCGGCGCGCGGATGAGCGCCGCCGCGTCCTCGGTCGACAGCGGCACCACCCGGAAGGCCCGGTCGTCGAGCAGCTGGGTGGCCATCCCGGAGATGCCGAAGGACAGCAGCGAGCCGAACGACGGGTCCTCCGCCACCTCCAGCACGCACGACGTGCCCCTCGGCGCCATCCGCTGCACGTAGACCTCGTCCTTGCCGGTCACCCGCTCCAGGTCGGCGAACGCGCGGCGCACCGCGGCCGCCGAGCCGAGGTCCAGGCGCACGCCGACCAGGTCGGTGCGGTGTCGCCACTGGTCCCCCACCGCCTTGAGCGCGATCGGGTACCCCAGCTCCTCGGCGGCCCGCTCCGCGGCCTCGACGCCCCGGGCCCGCCGGAACACGGTGACCGGGATGCCGAAGCACGTCAGCAGCTCGACGGCCTCGTCGTCCGTCAGCGTGCGGGTCTTCCCGTCCGCCTCCGCGCCCACCCCGAGGCGCTCGAGCAGCGCCCGCGCCCGGTCGACGTCGATCCCGTCCGGCTGCACGAACTCCCCGACCGGCATCTCCCGCCACTCGGCGTACCGGGCGACCCGGGACAGCGCCTGCACCGCGCGCTCGGGGCTGGCGTACGACGGCACCGACCCCGGCCCGGGCGTGCCGTCCGGCAGCGCGACGGCGAGCTCGTCCGGCACGCCCTCCATCGCCAGGAAGACCGCGGCCACCGGCTTGTCCGCACCCGCGCCCCGGCCGGCGGTCTCCCGCAGCACCCGCGCGTACTCCGCGCCCGGCGTGGCGATCGGCGGCACGAACACCACGACGATCGAGTCCGCCCCGGCCTCGCCGTCGGCCTCCAGGGCCCGGCCGACGGCCGCCGCGAACTCCTCCGGGGACGCGGCCGCGCCGACGTCGACCGGGTCCCCCGCGGTCTCCATGCCGGCGTCCCGCAGCGCGTCGGTGACCAGGACGTTCAGCGCGGTCGAGTTGCCGACGACCGCGACCCGCCGGCCCTTCGGCAACGGCTGGTAGGCCAGCAGCAGCGCGGTGTCGAACAGCTGGGCGATCGTCTCGACCCGGATGACGCCGGACTGCTCGAACAGCGCCCGCACGCTCGCGTCGTCGATCGGGACGGCGCTCTCCCGGAGCCGCTCGGGCCGCGCGTGCCGCCCGCTCTTCACCGCCACCACCGGCTTGGTGCGGGCGAGCCGGCGCGCGAGCCGGCCGAACTTGCGCGGGTTGCCGAAGGTCTCCAGGTAGAGGAGCACCACGTCGGTCGCCGGGTCCGTCTGCCAGTACTGCAGCAGGTCGTTGCCGGAGACGTCCGCACGGTTACCGGCGGAGACGAACGTCGACAGCCCGAGGCCGCGGGACTTCGCCGTGGCGAGGATCGCGGTGCCCAGCGCGCCGGACTGGCTGAAGAAGCCGACCCGGCCGCGCGGCGGGAGGTCCGGGGCGAGGCTGGCGTTGAGCCGGACCTCGTCGGCGAGGTTCGCCACCCCGAGCGCGTTCGGCCCGACCACCCGCATGCCGTGCGCCCGGGCCTCGGCGACCAGCTTGCGCTCGGCGCTCACGCCGTGCCCGCCGGCGTCGGCGAACCCGGAGCTGATCACGACCAGCGCCTTGACGCCCTTCTCCATGCAGGAGTCCATGACCTCGTCGATCCCCGCGGCGGGGATGGCGACGACGGCCAGGTCGACCGGGTCGGGGATGTCCGTGACCGACGGGTAGGCGCGCACTCCGCGCACCGACCGGGCGTCGGGGTTCACCGGGTACACGGGCCCGGTGAAGTTGGCCTTCAGCAGGTTCGACAGGACGGCGTGGCCGATCTTCGACGGGTCCGTGGAGGCTCCGATGACCGCCACCGAGGTCGGGTTCAGGACGTTCGCCACGCTGCGGGCCTCGGCGGCCTGCTCCCGGGAGTCCCGCACGGCGAGGGAGCGCTCGGTGGGGTCGATGTCGAACTCGAGGTGCAGCACGCCCTCGGCGAAGGCCCGCCGCACCTGGTACCCGGCCTCGCGGAAGACGCGGACCATGGCGTGGTTCTCCACCAGCACCTCGGCCTCGAAGCGGCTCAGCCCGTTCTCCCGGGCCGCCGCCGCGAGGTGCTCGAGCAGGATCGAGCCCAGCCCGCGGCCCTGGTGGTCGTCCCGCACCACGAAGGCGACCTCGGCCGAGGACACCGGCTCGTCCGGCTTGTCGGGATCGCTCAGGCCCTCGTAGCGGCCGACGGCGATGATCTCGTCGCCGAGCAGCGCGATGAGGGCGACCCGCTTGTGGTGGTCGACGGTGACGAACCGCTCGAGGTCGCGCGGGGGGATCCGCGGGTAGGGCCCGAAGTAGCGCAGGTAGCGGGTGCGGTCGGACAACCGCTGGTGGAAGTCCAGCAGCGCGTCGGCGTCCGAGGGCTGGATCGGGCGCAGGTGCACGATCCGGCCGTCGGAGGCGACGATGTCCGCCTCCCAGTGCCGCGGGTAGGCGGGCCCGACGACGGGTTCGCCCGGTGGCACCGGGGCGGTCGTCTCGGGCTGGCCGGCCGCGCCGCCGTCGGCCGGGGTGCCGGCCGTGGTGCCGGCCGTGGCGCCCTCGGGGGCACCGGTCGTCGGGGGCTCGGCGGTCACCGTGCCGGACGGGGTGCCGGACGGGGTGCCGGTGGGGTGGCCGGCGGGAGCGCCGGTCGGGTCGGCCGGACGGGGTGCGCGTTCAGGCATGTACTCAGTCCCGGGGGTCGTCGGGGTCGAGGCCGTGGAGGGGGAAGACGGCCCGTCGGGTGTCGACGAGGCCGCCGTCCACCCGGTCCGCCCGGCCGTCCCCCCACGGGGAGTAGGAGGGGTCGGCGTCGTCGGTCATGGCGACCGGCAGCGGCATCCGGGTGAGCGAGGTGGCGTGGGCGGTCCAGTCCGCGGGGATGGACGTCGCCGGGTCGAGGTCGCGGTCGAGGACGGTCGCGAGCAGGTGGGTCCAGGCCCGCGGGACCACCCGGAACAGCGCGTACCCGCCGCCGCCGAGCACGAGCCACTTGCCGCCGGCCGTGGTCTCGGCCAGCTCGCGCATCGCCTGGTAGGTGGCGCGCTGCCCGTCGACCGACATCTCGAGGTTGGCCAGCGGGTCCTCGGCGTGCGCGTCGGCACCGCACTCGCTGACCAGGATCTGCGGACGGAACTGCTCGAGGAGCGAGGGCACGATCGCGTGGAACGCGCGGCGCCAGCCCGCGTCCCCGGTACCCGGCGGCAGCGGGATGTTCACCGCGTACCCCTCGCCCTTGCCCTTGCCCAGCTCCGCCGACCAGCCCGTGCCCGGCCACAGCGTGAGCGGGTGCTGGTGCAGCGAGATGGTCATGACGCGCGGGTCGTCGTAGAAGGCCGCCTGGACGCCGTCGCCGTGGTGCACGTCGACGTCGAGGTACGCGATGCGCTCGTAGCCCTGTTCGAGCAGCCACGCGATGGCGACGGCGCAGTCGTTGTAGACGCAGAACCCGGCCGCCCGCCCCGGCATGGCGTGGTGCAGCCCGCCGGCGATGTTGACGGCCCGGTCCGCGCGGCCCTCGGCGATCTCGCGGGCGGCGAGCAGCGAGCCGCCGCAGATGAGCGAGCTGGCCTCGTGCATGCCGAAGAAGATCGGGTTGTCGTCCGTGCCGAGCCCGTGCCCGACGTCGAACGGCATCTCCGGGGCGGACTTCACCGCCGTGAGGTAGCCGGGCTCGTGGACGCGCAGCAGGTCCTGCTCCGTGGCGGGCTCGGGTGCCAGCAGCTCGACGCCGTCGAGGACGCCCAGCCCGCTCGCCAGCCGCATGGTCAGGTCGAGCCGCACGGGATTGAGCGGATGGTCGTCCGAGAGCTGGTAGGTGAGGAACTCCGGCGTCCAGACCACCGAGGTGCGCGGGCTCATGACGCGGACGGTAGGCGAATCGCGCGCGTGCGGCCACGTGCAGGAGGTCCCGGCGGGGTCCTCACCGCTGCCCCGGATCGCCCGGCTCCGCGCCGGTCGCGGCAGGCCGGCGGCGGTCGGAGCTCCAGTCCGACCACGAGCCGGCGTAGAGCGCCGCGGGCCGCTCCGGCGGGCGCAGCCCGGCCACCTCGAGGGCCAGCACGACCGAGGCCGCGGTGACCCCCGAGCCGCAGTAGGCCCCCACGGCCCCCCGGCCCACCCCCAGCGCGCGGAACCGCTCGGCGAGCTCCTCGGGCGGGAGCCACCGCCCGTCCGGTCCGACATGCTCGGTGAACGGCGCGTTGACCGCGCCCGGGACGTGCCCGGCGCGCGGGTCCACGGGCTCCTGCTCGCCGCGGTAACGCACGGCGGCGCGGGCGTCGAGCAGCACGCCGGCACCCGCGATCGCCGCCGCGCCCTCGGCGTCGACGACCGGCATGCCGCCGGGCCGGACCACGATCGTCCCGTCCCGGGTGGCCGACGCCCCGGACTCCTCGGGCAGTCCCGCGGCCCGCCACGCCCTCCAACCGCCGTCGAGCACCGCGACGCGGTCCGCGGGCAGCCCGGCCCAGCGCAGCAGCCACCAGGCGCGTGCCGCGACCGAGCCGTCGCCGTCGTCGTACGCGACCACGCGCGAGCCGGCCCGCACGCCGCACCGCCGCAGCGCCTGCTCCAGCCGGGCCACGGACGGCAACGGGTGTCGCCCGCCGAGCCCGCCGGACCGCTGCGGGTCGGCTAGCTCGGAGTCCAGGTCGACGAACCCGGCGCCCGGGACGTGCCCGGCCAGGTGGTCGGGGCGGCCGGGCGGGCCGCCCAGCCGCCAGCGCACGTCGAGCACGACCGGCCGGTCCGGCGCGTCCAACAGCGCCGCGAGGCCGGCAGGGCTGATCAGCGGCGCGCTCCAGCCCGGCTCGGCAGCCGTCCCGGCACGCCCGCCGGGGTGCGTCTCGCGGCTCGCTCCGGGGTCGGGCCCGGCGTTCGGCTCGTGGATCGACGGGGACACGCGCACCATCCTGCACGGTCTATCCTTGGGCGGAAGCGTCCGCCGCTCACGGGCGTCGTCGCCCCGCGCTGCTCGCGGCGGCACCCGGGGCGGGTGACGGAGGGCGTCGCACGGCACCGGGCCCGGCCCGGAGCTGCGGGCGTCCTCCCACCGTCTCCCACCACGCAGCAGCGTCCACCCACCGACCATCGCGGGCGCGAGCACCGCGAGCCACCGCCGACAACGCTGCGACGACGCTGCGACCGGCGCCGCTAGACTGGTCAGACGAACGAAGGGGCCGGCCGTGAACGATCTCATCGACACCACCGAGATGTACCTCCGGACCATCTACGAGCTGGAGGAGGAGGGCGTCGTCCCGCTGCGCGCGCGGATCGCCGAACGCCTCGGGCAGAGCGGTCCGACCGTGAGCCAGACGGTGGCCCGCATGGAGCGCGACGGCCTCGTCGTCGTCGCCGGCGACCGCCACCTCGAGCTGACGGAGGACGGCCGCTCCCGCGCCGTCGCCGTCATGCGCAAGCACCGCCTCGCCGAGCGCCTCCTGATCGACGTCATCGGCCTCGAGTGGGAGCTGGTCCACGCCGAGGCGTGCCGCTGGGAGCACGTGATGAGCGACGCGGTGGAGCGCAAGCTCGTCGCGCTGCTCGACGATCCGCAGGTCTCGCCGTACGGCAACCCGATCCCCGGGCTCGACGAGCTGCGTGCCCCCGAGCGCCACGAGAGCGCTCCGCGCGCCTCGGCGCCGCCGACCCTCGAGGTCGGCCTGCAGCGCCTCGACGAGTTCGCCCGTCGCGGCGGCGGCCGGGTCGAGGTGCGCCGCATCGCCGAGCACGTGCAGGTCGACGCGGACCTCATGGGCGAGCTCAAGCTGGCCGGGATCGTGCCGGGCGGCGACGTCGAGGTGGGCGGCATCCCGCGGTTCGGCGACCCGGTGCCCGTCACCTCGAGCGGCGAGACGGCCACCGTCGCGCCGCTGATCGCGCACGCGGTCCTCGTCCGCGCGGTCTGAGCGGGCACTCCCGCCCGTGCGGGCCGCTCCGCGGCGGCCCGCACCCACGCCCGTCCCACCACGAGCCCCGGCCCGGCCGCCGGGGCTCGCGGCGTGTCCGGAGCCGGATCCCTCCGCCCCGGGACCGCGTGTCCGGGGCCGGACGCGGGGAACCGGCCGGGCCGTGAGACCGTTCCGCGGAGGAGTGCCGGACCCAGGGAGGACCTCGTGAAGCTGCTCGTCACCGGAGGCGCGGGCTACGTCGGCAGCGTCAACGCGGCGCACCTGGTGGAGGCCGGGCACGAGGTCGTCGTGCTCGACGACCTGTCGACCGGGCACGCGGACGCGGTGCCGGAGGGCGCGCGCTTCGTCGAGGGCGAGCTGTCCGAGGCGGCGGGCCCGCTGCTGGCCGAGGGCTTCGACGGGGTGCTGCACTTCGCGGCCCGCTCGCTGGTCGGTGAGTCGGTGGAGAAGCCGCAGCTGTACTGGGACAACAACGTCGTCCGCACCTTCCGGCTGCTGGAGGCGATGCGCGAGCACGGCATCCCGCGGCTGGTCTTCTCCTCCACCGCCGCGGTGTACGGCGAGCCGGAGCAGGTGCCGATCCGCGAGGACGCGCCGACCCGGCCGACCAACCCCTACGGCGCCAGCAAGCTCGCCATCGACACCATGATCACCTCGTACGCCACGGCGCACGGGCTGGCCGCGGTGAGCCTGCGGTACTTCAACGTGGCCGGCGCGCACGGCCGCTTCGGCGAGCGGCACGCGGTGGAGACGCACCTGATCCCGATCGTGCTGCAGGTCGCGGCGGGCAGCCGGGAGTCCGTCGCGATCTACGGCGACGACTGGGACACCCCGGACGGCACCTGCCTGCGCGACTACATCCACGTCGACGACCTGGCCGACGCCCACCTGCTCGCCCTGCAGAAGGCGGAGCCGGGGCGGCACGGCATCTACAACCTCGGCAGCGGCCGCGGCTTCTCCGTGCTCGAGGTGGTGGAGGCCTGTCGCGCGGCGACCGGGCACCCGATCCCCGCCCGCGTGGCCCCGCGGCGGGCCGGCGACCCCGCCGTCCTCATCGCCTCCAGCGAGCGTGCGATGACGGAGCTGGGCTGGAACCCCACCCGCACGGCCCTGGAGGCCATGGTCGGCGACGCCTGGCGCTTCGCGCAGGACCGCCTGCCGGTCTGAGCGCGCACTCACCGCTCCTGCTCCAGCCACGCCCGGATCTCCCGCGGGCCCCAGCCGCCGTCGAGCGCGACCCGCAGGGTGGCGGCGAGCCGGTGGGCCGGGTCGGCGCGGAGCGCCCGGTCGAGGGCCACGTTGGCCAGCGCGCCGTCGCCCCGGAGCAGCGCCGAGACGGCGAGCAGCGCGGCCGGCGTCGCGGCATCCCTTCCGGGGCCGGTCCGGGCCAGTGCCGCCCAGAGCTGTTCGGCCGCCGGCGCGGACGGCCCGACGCAGGCGGCGAGGGCCTCGTCGCGGAACCACGGCCGCCTCAGCGCAGACGCCATCGCCCCGGCGAGCCGCCGCCCGACGACCAGTCGCCCTGCCGCGGCGTCGGCCAGGGCCTCGCGCAGCATGCGCCGCGGGTCGGCGGCCGGGGTCCGCTCCGTCGGTCTCCCGCTGCCGGACCCCGGTGATCCGCCACCGCCCGGAGGACCGGCGGGCCCGGCGTCGGGGCCTCCGGCGGCCAGGGCTGCGGCCTCCGCGGACCCGGCCGGTTCCAGCATCTGCTCCAGCTCCTCGCGCGAGTCGCGGAGCACGGCGCCCCGCGCGACGGCGGTGGCGGCCAGGACGGAGCTCGCCGGGTCCGGCAGGGTGCCTGCGCAGCCGCAGTCGTGCAGCGGGTAGCAGCGCCAGGGAGCGCCGGCCGCGATCTCCGCGGCCCACGCCACGGTGTGCACCCCGATCTCCCGCTCGAGCAGGGCGAGCGTGGCGGCGCCCGCGACGTCGGCACGCGGCGGCCGCTCCGGCTCCCCCGGCGCGGGCGACGACGGCACGCCCCCGCCCACGACCAGCACGGCCGCGCCCTCCGGGTCGTCCCGGCACAGCGCGGCGGCCGCGGACTCGCAGAGCGCGGCCACGAGCTCCGGCTCGTCCGGCGGGGGCAGGTCCACCCGCAGGGTCAGACCGACCCGCCTGCCCCGCGGCCCGCCCGTCCCGATCAGCACCAACGAGTCCCGCGGCCGGAACCCGATCAGCACGGGGACCGCGGCGAGCAGCCCCTCGGTGCCGACCCGCACCGGCGGCTCGGAACCACCCGGCAGGACGGGAACGGCGGGATCGACGGGATCGGCGGGTTGGGCGGGCTCGGCGGGATGTGAGGAGGGCGGGACCGGAGGCACGGGGCTCATGGCGGCAGCCTGACCCGCCCGGCCGACCTCCGGCAGCCGTCCTCGCCGGCGCTGTGGACAACCCGGGCACCGGGCACCGCGGACCGCGGCCGTGACCGGGCCTGTGGACGGAGCGGGGCGCACGGCCCAGCGGATCGGTCGTCAGGTCGTCGCACGGCCGTACCGTCCGGTGGTTGTCCCCGCGGACCTTCCCGGCTGCGGCTCAGGTGTAGCCGATCCCCTGCTCGTCGAGCCACGGCTTGGGGTTGATCTTGGTGCCGGCCGTGGTGGTGACCTCGATGTGCAGGTGCGGCCCGGTGGACTGGCCGCGGTTGCCGACCTCGGCGATCTGCTGCCCGGCCTCGACCTTCTGCCCGACGCTCACCAGCGACCGGTTGATGTGGCCGTAGGTCGTGATCGTGCCGTCGGCGTGCTGCACGCGGACCCACAGCCCGAAGCCGCTCGCCGGGCCGGAGCTGACGACGGTGCCGGCCAGCGGGACGTGGATCGGCGTGCCGATCGGCGCCGCGATGTCCAGCCCCTGGTGCGGGGCGCCACCACGGATGCCGAAGCCGGAGGAGACCCGCCCGGCCACCATCTGGATCCCGCCGCCGGCGGCTCGGGAGGCCCCGAGCGTCGCCAGCTCCTCGGCCTGCCGGGCCGTCTCGGCCTCCGCGGCCCTGCGCGCGGCCTCGGCTTCCTCGGCCTCCTCGGCGGCCCTGCGGGCGGCGTCGGCCGCGGCCTGGTGCAGGTCGGCGGCCTTGACCACGTCCGCGACGACGTCCGCACCGGTGACCGGCCCGGCGCTCGTGCCGGGGGCGGCCACTGCGGGGGCCGCCGCGACCGGCGCGAGCGGGACCCGGACCG
>NZ_JBHSQK010000082.1:0-21944 GCF_042658055.1 Pseudonocardia lutea | reverse complement strand
GTGACCGTCGCGGCGGGGGAGCGCAGCGCTGCGCCGGCGAGCCGGGCGGCCGCGCCGGCCGGCAGCAGCCGGGCCAGGGGCCCGCGCGCGGCCTCGGTGAGCAGGGCGTCGAGCAGCAGCGCGGCGTCGTTGGCCTCGGGCCGGGTCATCGGCGACCCCCGCCGGACCCTGCCGAGGGCGTCGACCGTCCCGTCGACCGCCCGCCCTGCCCCGCCCGGGTCATCGCGTGCTCCCTTCCGCCCGGTTCGTCCCGCCTGCCCGTCCACGCCGGTCCCGATCCTCGCAAGCCGGCCCGGCGTGCCCGCAGGTGTACCCCTCCCCGGCCGCCCCGGACCACCCCGGACCACCCCGGACCACCCCGGTGGGTCTGACGTGCGCGTTCGCGCCGGGTCGGGCCACGGCGCCGGCCGCGGGAACCGCCGGATACCCTGATCGCCGGGCCCAGCACCCCCTCCGGGGGCAGGTCGGCAGGACAGGGAGACGTGTGTCGCAGACGGAATCCGTACCGATTCAGGGACTCTCCTCGGTGTCGGCTCCGGGCTCGCGGCCGCTGCGTGCCTGGCAGCGGTCGGCGCTCGCCCGGTACCTGGCCGCCGGGCCCCGGGACTTCCTGACGGTCGCGACGCCGGGCGCGGGCAAGACGGCCTTCGCGCTGCGCGTGGCGAGCGAGCTGCTGGCGGACCGGACGATCGAGGCGGTCACGGTCGTCACGCCGACCGAGCACCTCAAGTACCAGTGGGCGCAGTCCGCGGCCGCAGTCGGGATCGCGCTGGACCCCGAGTTCCGCGCGGCGACGGGCACCTCGCGGGACTACCACGGCATCGCGATCACCTACGCCGGTGTGGCCGTGCACCCCCACACCCACCGGGTCCGCACCGAGAACCGGCGCACGCTGGTGATCCTCGACGAGATCCACCACGCGGGCGACGCCAAGTCCTGGGGCGAGGGCGTCCAGCTGGCCTTCGAGCCCGCCGAGCGGCGGCTGGCGCTGACCGGGACGCCCTTCCGGAGCGACGACAACCCGATCCCGTTCGTGGAGTACGTCCGGGACGCCGAGGGGGCGCTTCGCAGCCGCGCCGACCACTCCTACGGCTACGCCGACGCGCTGGCCGACAACGTCGTCCGGCCGGTGGTGTTCCTGGCCTACTCCGGGACGTCGAGCTGGCGGACGAGCGCGGGCGAGGAGATCACCGCCCGGCTCGGCGAGCCGCTCACCAAGGAACAGACCGCGATGGCCTGGCGCACCGCGCTGGACCCGGGCGGCGAGTGGATGCCGGCGGTGCTCGCCGCCGCCGACAAGCGGCTCGACGCGCACCGCAACGGCGGGATGCCCGACGCCGGCGGCCTCGTCATCGCCACCGACCAGACCGCCGCGCGGGCCTACGCCGCCCTGCTGCAGCAGGTCACCGGGACCGCGCCCGCGCTGATCCTCTCGGACGAGGCCGGCTCGTCGGACCGCATCGAGTCGTTCTCGAGGTCCGACGAGCGGTGGATGGTCGCCGTCCGGATGGTGTCCGAGGGCGTCGACGTGCCGCGCCTCGCGGTCGGCGTCTACGCCACCTCGGCGTCCACCCCGCTGTACTTCGCCCAGGCCATCGGCCGGTTCGTGCGGTCGCGGCGGCCGGGGGAGACGGCGTCGGTGTTCGTCCCGTCCGTCCCGGTGCTGCTGGGGCTGGCCAGCGAGTTGGAGGCACAGCGCGACCACGTCCTCGGCAAGCCGCACCGGCCCAAGGAGGAGTGGAACGACGAGGAGCTCGCGCTGGCGAACCGGCAGCAGGACGAGCCGGGGGAGGACGAGAAGTCGTTCACCGCCCTGCACGCCGACGCCGAGCTCGACCAGCTGATCTTCGACGGCGCCTCGTTCAGCGCCGACGAGGAGGAGTACATCGGGCTGCCCGGGCTGCTCGACGCCGACCAGGTGCGCACGCTGCTGCAGCAGCGCCAGCAGGAGTGGGTGGACAAGGGCTCGCCGCGTTCCGGGGCCGGGGCCCGTGCCGTTCCGCCGCCCGCGCCGGAGCCGCCCCGCGAGATGTCCGTGCGCGAGCGCATCCAGAAGCTGCGCAAGGAGCTGAACACGCTGGTCGCGCTGCACAACCACCGCACGAAGAAGCCGCACGGCGTGATCCACAACGAGCTGCGCCGGCACTGCGGCGGCCCGCCCACGGCCATGGCCACCATCGAGCAGCTCGAGGAGCGCATCGCCACGATCCGGTCGTGGCGGTGAGCCCGCTCGTCCGGACAGACGAGAGGGCCAGCACCCGCCGGTGCCGGCCCTCTCGACGACGCTCACATGACCGGCGAGGGGAGTCGCCGATCGCCCATCACTCGTGCCTAGTCAGCACCCTGCTGGACGTCCACCTCGAGCTCGCGCAGCTTGTCGGCGTGCGCACGCGCGTGGTGACCGCAGAACAGGAGCTCGCCGCCGGACGGCAGGACGGCACGAACCTTTGCGGCCGCTCCGCAGCGGTCACAGCGGTCGGCGAGGGTCAACTCGGGCCGGGTCAGGGTTCCAGGCTGCATAGCGGTCTCCCTCCGTCTCGACGCCGGGTTCCCCCGGTGTCGCTTGCTGTGACGACCGCTCGCGCGGTGCGCCCACTCTTGCAGACGTTATTTACCCCTGCAGGTGTTCCCGTCCCGTGTCGCGACGACAATCACAGATCGACCTTTCGGGGCCGGGTGACCGTCGCAGCGGTGGCGGTCCGATGACGAACACGGATTCAGTTGACTACGAGTGAATGATGCGGTGCAGGGTGTGACACCGCAAGGTGTGGTGTGTAAACAGTCGGGTCGCCTCGACTACGGAGCGCAGTCAGAGGCGTGGTCGTGTCGGCGAGCCTGATCCGCCGGGTCCCGGCGCCCGTGCTCTTCGTCGTCGGGGGCGCCTCGATGTACGTCGGGGCGGCCCTCGCGGTCGGACTGTTCGACCGGTTGTCGCCCGCGGCCGTCGCGGTGTTACGGATCTTGGGTGCGGGCCTGGTGCTGCTCGCCTGGCGGCGGCCCGCGCGCGCGGCCTGGCGGCCCGCGCGACTGCGCCGGTCGGTGCCCTTCGGGCTCGCGACGGCGCTCATGAACGCCGCCTTCTACGAGGCGATCGCCCGGCTGCCGCTCGGGACCGCGGTGGCGCTGGAGTTCTGCGGCCCGGTCGCCGTGGCGGCGGCCCTCTCGCGCCGGCCGCGGGACGTCGGGTCCGTCGTCCTGGCCGCCGGCGGCGTGGCCCTCATCGCGGATGTGCGCTGGTCGGGCAGCCCGTCGGGGGTGCTGTGGGCGCTCGCGGCCGCGGTCATGTGGGCCGCCTACATCCTCCTCGGCAAGCGGGTGGCGACGGCCGGGAACGGGGTCGACGACATGGCCGTCGGCTTCACCGTGGCGGCCGTGCTGTGCTCCCCGGTGTTGTTCCTCGGCGGCGCCGCGGGCCTCGCGCCGCTCGCCGATCCGGTCGTGCTGCTGCTCGCCGTCGGGGTCGGCGTGCTGTCCAGCGTGATCCCCTACGGCCTGGACCAGGTCGTGCTGCGGCGGGTCGGGCAGGGGAGGTTCGCGGTGCTGCTGGCCCTGCTCCCGGCGACCGCCACGGTGATCGGCTTCCTGGCGCTGGGACAGCTGCCCGGGGCGGCCGAGGCGGTCGGGATCGGCGCCGTCGTCGCCGCGGTGGCGCTGCGCTCGCGGGACGGGGACGCGGCGCCGGAGGCGGTCACGACCCCGCCGGAGGCGGGCCCTCGTCACGGGGAGTGACAACGGGCGCCGGTCACCGACGGTCATCACTCCGGCGGCGGCCGGGTGAAGACCACCCGATCCGGTGGCGGGGGTCGTCGCGCCGCGTCGACTGTGCCGGGGCCCGCGGTGCCGCCACCCGGGGCGACACGGAGCGTGACCCCCTCCGGACGGAGCACGCCGGTCGGTCAGGATCGGGGGGCGCGTCGTCACGGTCGTTCGGGAGGCCGACTCACCCCGCCGGTCCGCGCCCGGTCGGCGCAGTGGGGGCGGGACCCGCGGGCCTGCGCCACGGGTGGTGATCACCGCCCTCCGGGGGCGACGATGCCCCGGCCCCGTTCCGGAAGTGCCCCGCGCGTTCGTCACGCAGTGGAGCCGGTCCCTGACACTGTGCGACCGGAATCGCGGTTCCGGCAACAAAAGCCGCGCGGTGAGACCGAATCGTGACGTTCGACTAGAACCTTGATCGATCCAGCATGCTTTGCATCACAGGTTTCCTCCGCATACGTTGTCGCCCACAACATTCACCGGCGCGGTGAGCGCCGGGGGCCACAGTGAGGTGGAGGGCGGATGCGGGTAGGTAGGACGGCGCTGCGTGGGGCGCCGAAGATGATCGCGGCGCTGGGTCTGGGGCTCGTCCTGACCCTCACCGCGTGCGGGGCGAACAGCTCCGGCGGCTCGTCGGGCGGCACCGCCCCCTCGGCGGCACCGTCGAGCGGGGGCGTCAAGGTCGGCGTCATCCTCCCGGAGACGGACAGCTCGGCCCGGTGGGAGGGCTTCGACAAGCCCATGCTCGACAAGGCCATGCGCGCCGCGGGTCTCGACCCGGACATCCAAAACGCGCAGGGCGACGAGCAGAAGTTCTCGACCCTCGCCGACGGCATGATCTCCAGCGGCGTGAAGGTCCTGGTCATCGCGTCGATCAGCTCCGACGGCGGCTCCGCGGTCGCGGCCAAGGCCAAGGCGCAGGGCATCCCGGTCATCGACTACGACCGGCTCAACCTCGGCGGCACCAGCGACTACTACGTCTCGTTCGACAACGAGAAGGTCGGCGCGCTGCAGGGTCAGGGCCTGGCGCAGGCGCTGCAGGGCAAGCAGGGTGCCCAGGTCATCCAGATCGAGGGCGCGCCCACGGACAACAACGCGACCCTCTTCTACAACGGCCAGCAGACCGTGCTGAAGCCGATGTACGACTCCGGGCAGCTCAAGCTCGTGGCGAACCAGGCCATCGACAAGTGGGACAACCAGGTCGGTGGCACCACCTTCGAGCAGCTGCTGACCGGCAACGGCGGGCAGGTGGACGGCGTCGTCGCCGCCAACGACGGCCTCGCCGGCGCCGTGGTGACCGTGCTGACCAAGTACGGGCTCAACGGCAAGGTGGCCGTGACCGGCCAGGACGCCACGGCGGACGGCCTGCAGGCCATCCTGCGCGGCGACCAGTACATGACGGTGTTCAAGCCGATCCAGGAGGAGGCCGACGCGACCGCCAAGCTCGCCGCGGCGCTCGCCAAGGGCGACACCGCGACCACGGACCGAACGGCGACCCAGACGGTGGACGACCCCAAGGGCAACCGCGAGGTCAAGTCCGTGCTGCTGACCCCGCAGCTGATCACCAAGGACAACGTCAAGACCGTCGTCGACGCCGGCTACATCAACGCGAGCGAGATCTGCGTGCAGGCCACGCAGGCCGCCTGCGACGCCGCCGGCATCAAGTAACCCGGAGCCGGGCGCGCGGTCGCGANTCGGTCCAGCCGGCGGAGCTCGCGGAGCCGACCGTCGGTCCAGCCGGCGGAGCTCGCGGAGCCGACCGTCGGTTCGAGCCGACGCCGGCGGAGCACCCTCCCGGCCGCGCGCCCTCGCATGGAGGTCCGCATGTCCGAACCCATCCTGCAGCTGCGGTCCGTGTCGAAGAGCTTCGGCGCGGTGCAGGTGCTCCACGACGTCGACCTGACGGTGCGCGCCGGCGAGGTGACCGCGCTCGTCGGCGACAACGGCGCCGGCAAGTCGACGTTGGTCAAGTGCGTCGCCGGGATCCACCCGATCGACGGCGGCGAGATCCTCTTCGACGGCGAACCCGTCGCGCTGCACAGCCCGTCCGACGCGTCGAAGCTCGGCATCGAGGTCGTCTACCAGGACCTCGCGCTCGCCGACAACCTCGACATCGTTCAGAACATGTTCCTCGGCCGCGAGCGCGGGAAGCCGTGGATGCTCGACGAGGCGGACATGGAGCAGGCGGCGCGGCGCACCCTCGCCTCGCTGTCGGTCCGCACCGTCACGAGCGTCCGGACCCCGGTGGCGTCGCTCTCCGGTGGGCAGCGGCAGACCGTCGCGATCGCCAAGGCCGTGCTCTGGGACTCCCGGGTCGTCCTGCTCGACGAGCCGACCGCGGCGCTCGGCGTCGCGCAGACCCGGCAGGTCCTCGACCTCGTCCGCCGGCTCGCCGAGCAGGGCATCGGGGTCGTCCTGATCAGCCACAACATGGCCGACGTCTTCGAGGTGGCCGACCGGATCGCCACCCTCTACCTCGGCCGCATGGTGGCCGAGGTGCCCACGCGCGACGTCACGCACGGGCAGGTCGTCGAGCTCATCACCGCAGGCCGGTCCGGGGACCTCGGGCTGGCCCGACCGGAAGGGGTCGTGGGAGCGTGACCGCACCCCAGAAGCCCGCAGCAGAGAAGTCCGCGGCCGAGCGGGCAAACCCCGGCAACCGGGTCGCCGACTTCGGCATCGACACCACCGCCCGCACCACGGGCGAGGCGATCCGCGCGTACCTGCAGGGCCTGCGCAACGGCGAGCTCGGCTCGTTGCCCGCGCTGCTCGGCCTCGCCGCGCTGTTCGTGCTGTTCACGATCCTCGACTCCGGCGGCACCTTCCCCAGCCTGCTGAACCTCGCGAACCTCCTCCAGCAGGGTGCCGGCCGGACCATCATCGCGATGGGCCTGGTGTTCGTGCTGCTCACCGGCGAGATCGACCTCGCCGCGGGCACGGCGTCGGGCCTCGCGGCGGCGCTCATGGCGCTGCACCTGGTGAGCGGCGGGAACATGCTCGGCGCGATGGGCGGGTTCGTCTTCGCCGTGCTCATCGTCGCGATGCTCGTCGCGGCGGCCCTCGCGGTCTGGGTGCGGGTGTGGGCCGGGGCCGTGGTCAGCGTGCTCACGGCGGTGATCCTGCTGATCGGCGTCCCGGCCGACCCGTGGATCGAGATGCTGCTCGCGGTCGGCGTGGGCGTGGTCGTCGGGTGCCTGACCGGCTTCCTCGTCGCCCGCGTCGGGATGCCGAGCTTCGTCGTCACCCTCGCCCTGTTCATCACCTGGCAGGGGGTGATCCTGCAGCTCATCGGCGACGGCGGCACCCTCGGCCTGCGCGACCCGGTGATCAACGCGGTGGCCAACGGCAACCTCTCCACGGTCGGCTCGTGGGTGCTGTTCGTCGTGGCCGCGGGCGGCTATGCGGCGGTCAAGCTCCTCCAGCAGCGCAACCGGCTCCACAAGGGCCTGGTGGCGCAGCCGACGGGGCTGGTGCTGATCAAGGTCGGCGCCGTCGTCGTGCTCGGCGCGCTGGCGACCTTCCTGCTGACCCGGGACCGGTCGCCGGGCGTCATCGCGATCTCCGGTATCCCTTATGTCGTGCCGATCGTCCTGGTCCTCCTGGTCCTGGGGACCTACGTGCTCGACCGCACGCGGTTCGGCCGGCACGTCTACGCCGTCGGCGGCAACCGGGAGGCGGCCCGCCGGGCGGGCATCGACGTCGTCCGGATCCGGGCGGCGGTGTTCGTGATCAGCTCGGCGTTCGCGGCGATCGGCGCGATCGTCTACTCCTCCAAGGTCGGATCGGTCTCGCCCGCGGCCGGTGGCGGCAACACGCTGCTGTTCGCGGTGGGCGCGGCCGTCATCGGCGGGACGTCGCTGTTCGGCGGTCGGGGCCGGGTCTCCAACGCCGTCATCGGCGGCGCGGTGCTGGCGACCGTCGAGAACGGGCTGGGCCTGCTCAAGCAGCCGGCCGCGGTGGTGTTCGTGATCACCGGCCTGGTGCTGCTGCTCGCGGCGGGCGTCGACGTCCTGTCCCGGCGGAAGTCGGCGGCCGCCGGCAGGGGACCGAGCGAGCTCGCGAGCGAGAAGTGCGCTCGGTCCCGACCTCCGGCACCCGTCCCGACGACGCCCGCCGGCACAACCGGACCGCGCTGCTGCGCCGCCTCCACGTCGAGGGGCCCTGCACGCGGGCGACGCTGGCGAGCGAACTCGGGCTCAACCGCAGCACGATCAAGGCGGTCGTCGACGGGCTGGCGGAGTCGGGCGTCGTCACGGAGGCCGTCCCGGCGCAGCGCACCGGCGCCGGGCGGCCCTCCCTGCTGGTCCTGCCCGAGGCGCACGCGGCGGTCGTCCTGGCCGTCGACGTGCGGGTGGACCAGGTCGCGATGGCGATGGTCGGGATCGGCGGGCAGATCCTCGGGCGGCACAGCTGGAACCTGCACCGCACGACCCGGCTGCCCGGCGAGGTGATCACGCACATCGCCGAGTCGGCGCAGCTGCTGCGCGACGAGCTGGGCGTGCGGGAACAGGGGGTCGGCGTCTCGGTCCCCGGGGTGGTCCGGCGGGCCGACGGCCTGGTCCACGAGGCCCCCAACCTCGGTTGGCGGGAGGTGGCCCTGGGCGCCCGGCTCGCCGCGGTGCTCGGGTCGCCCACGACCGTCGGGAACGACGGCGACCTGGGCGCCCTCGCCGAGCACGTGCGCGGGGCGGCCCGGGACGCCTCCGACCTGCTCTACCTGTCCGCCGACGTCGGCGTGGGCGGCGGGGTGATCGTCGGCGGGGTGCCGCTGCGGGGCAGCGGTGGGTACGTGGGCGAGATCGGGCACATGATCGTCCGGCCGGGCGGGCGGGCCTGCTTCTGCGGCGAGCACGGCTGTTGGGAGACCGAGGTCGGCGAGCCGGCGCTGTGCCGGGCGCTCGGGCTGCCCGAGGACACGCCGCGCGGGGTCCTGGTGGCGGAGCTGCGGGACCTCGAGGCGCACCCGGGCCGGCTCGACCTGCTCGCCGGGGTGGGGGAGTGGCTGGTCACGGGGCTGGTCACGGCGGTGAACATGCTCGCGCCGGAGCTGGTGGTGTTCGGCGACCTCTTCGCCGCCCTCCCCACCGCGCTCGTCGACACGATCCGGGACGAGCTGCACCGCCGCAGCCTCGTCAGCCGCGCCGCGGGCCGCACCCGGATCGCGGTCTCCCCGCTGGGCAGGGACGGCAAGCTCGTCGGCGCCGCGGAACTCGCCTTCGAACCCGTCCTCGGCGCGATGTAGCGCTCACCCCGCGTGTCGTGGTCTCCAGCACCGCGAGTCGGCGGTTTCGGGTCACCGAGTTGCACATCGTCGTCGTCTCGTGCTCGGCACGGCCGGGTGCAGTGATCACTGCGAGCGTCACGGCAGCGCTGGCCCCGCAGCGCCCGCGTCACGCTCGCGACGATCACCGGCGGCGTGATCGCTGCGAGAGTCACGGCACTGCTGCCCGCGCAGCGCCCGCGTCGCGGTCGGAATGATCATCTGTAGCCCCGCGCACCGTCTCCGTGGATGTCGATCTCGGGGACCCGAGAGTGTCGACTCGCGGGAGGTTGACGAGCCCGCGCGCAGCGCCCACCGTCGTTCCCCACGACCGAGGTGCGGTAACGCCCGGTTACCGGAGCCGAGCCTCCGGTCGGGAACGAGCGCGGGGAGACGGGATGCGCGGGATCGGCCGGCTCGGCGTCCCGCTCCGGTGCGGGCTGCTGATGGCGGTGGTCCTCGGCGCCCTCGTGCTGTCCGCGGGGGGCGCGGCCGCGGACGTCGCCCTCTCGCCGGACCACACCGAAGCCGGGGCCCGGGACGTCGCCGTGACCTTCCGGGTGACCAACGACGATCCCGCCGACCCGGTCGTCGCGCTGCGGGTGGACCTGCCGACGGCACGTCCGCTCGTCGACCCGCAACCGTCGGCGCCGCCGGGGTGGCAGGTCACGACCACGGCCGGCGGGATCGAGTGGAAGGGCGGACCGGTCGGGGCCGAGCCCGTCGACCTCGTGCTGCGGGTGGGGAGGATGCCCGACGGCGCGGGGCCGGTCCGGTTCCGGACGACGCAGACGAGCAGCTCGGGCGCGATCGTCGAGTGGTCCGACCTGGTCGTGCCCGGCCGGCCGGCGCCGGCGCACACCGCCCTCGAGCTGCCGTACGGGGCGCCGCGACAGGCGGCCCCGGTCGGCGCCCATCACGATCACGGCCAGGCGGCGCGGGACGTCGCCGCGGATCTGCCCGCGGCGCCGGCGGCCGCGACCGCGGCCTGGACCGTGGGTGTCGGGGTCGCCCTCGCCGCGCTGGTCGGGCTGGGGATCCGCGAGCTCGGGAAGCGACAGGCCGCCAGGTTCGCGGCCCACCACGGGGCGGAAGCCGAGGACGAGGTCCCGGAGGGCGCCGAGGCCCGGAAGTCCTGACGGTGGAGCTCGGCCTCCGGTCACGGTCGCGCGCGTGTCTCCTGCACGGAGGCGCGCGGGCCGTCACGCGGCGAGCAGGGCCCGGCCGGAGTCGGTGAGCGCGACGGCTCCGTCGGCGTCGGCGATGAGACCGGCGTCGGTGAGGCGCGGGGCGGCGAACGGGTCGGCCAGGAACAGCCCGTCGACGACGAGGGCGGAGCCACCGGACAGCCGGACGCGGCCGGCCTCGACGGCGCGCAGGACGGCGCGGTCGCGGTGGCTCAGCGACGGGTTGCCGGTACCGGTGACGAGAGCGAGCTGAGCGGTCTGAGCGGACATCGTGCTTCTCCTTCCGTCCTGGCGCCGGGACCCTCCCGGAGTCGGTGTCGAACGAGAAGAAGCATCCCGCCGGACCGTGTCCGCGACGATGACGCGAGCCCCACTCCCTACCGGGGCCCACCCGCCCGACCGGGGTGGGGCTATCCCCACGCGCCGGAACTGCCGACGCTGTACCCGCGGTGGGTGGGCGTGAACTCGGACGGCACCACGGATCGCGGAAACTCCCCGAATGGCGGTACCGAGGTCCGGGGCTCCGGTTGGACCCGAGAGCAGCGGTGAAGCCCAGGGCGCACTCCGCGCAAGCTGGGCTCGCGACTCGCGGTGCCGGAACTCCCGACTCGCGGACGAGCGCGAGCCGGGAGCGCGAGCCGGGAGCGACGGCGGCGGGTGGCGGTCAGCCCGTGAGGTTGACCTCGGTCAGCGTGCCGCTGTTGAGGTTGGTGACGTAGGCCTTCTTCCCGTCCGGGGTGACGGCGAGGCTGGTGGGGGCGTCGCCGGTGGGCAGGGTGGCGGTGACCCCCCAGTTCTGGGCGTTGATCACCGTCAGGTTGTCGCCCTCCACCCCGGTGACGTACAGGAACCGGCCGTCCGGCGCCCAGGCGATGTCCTGCGGCTTGTGCCCGACCGGCACCGTCGCGACGACCTGCTGGGTCTTCGTGTCGATGACGGTCGCCGAGTCGCTGTCGTAGTTGACGTTGGCGACCCACTTGTCGTCCGGCGACACCTCGAGGCTGTGCGGGCTGACCTGCACCCTCACCTCACCGGCCACCGAGTCGTCGGACGTGTTGATGATCGAGACGACGCCCGACTCGTGGTTGGCGGTGTACGCGGTGCTGCCGTCGGGCGAGAAGGCGACCCAGTGCGGGTTCGGGGCGACCTTGATGTCGTGCACCAGGGTGCTGCTCGCCGTGTCGATCACGCTGACGGTGCCCGAGTCGTGGTTGGGCACGTAGAGCTTCGACCCGTCGGGGGTGACGGCGAGGGCGAACGGGCGGGTGCCGACCGGGATGGTCGAGGTGATGCTGTTGCTGGTCGTGTCCAGCACGCCGACGACGTTGATCGTCTTCTGGTCGTTGAAGATCGAGACGTAGACGCGCTTGCCGTCGGGGGCGAAGGCCAGGTACTGCGGCGGGCCGGCCTGGACCGGGATGGTCGCGACGACCTTGTCGACCGAGGTGTCCACCACCGTGACGACGCCGGCGTTGCGGTTGGCGATGTAGGCGAGCCGGCCGTTGGGCGAGAGCGCGATGAAGCCGGGGGTCCTGCCCACCGGGACGGTGGCGCCCAGCGACGGGATCGGCACGCTGGTGGCGATCTCGGGCTGGGTCCCGTCGGCGGCCGGCGGGAGCTCCTCGTTCGACCCGCGCCCGCCCGCGACCGAGGTGGTGGTGCCGGAGCTGCCGCCGAGCAGCCCGAACTGGTTCGCGGCGAACCAGCCCACGCCGCCCACGGCGGCCAGCAGGAGGACCACCACGAGCCCGACGATCAGGGCTCTGCGCCCGCCGCCCCCGCCGCCGGAGGGCTCGGACGGGCCGGGCGGCGGTGCGCCGCCACCGGGGGTTCCGCCCCCGAAGCCGCCGCCCCCGCCGCCGGGGCCACCCCCGCCGCCACCCGGTCCGCCCGGGCCGGATGGTCCGCCCGGCCCGCCGCCGTACGGCTGGGGACCGGTGGGCTGCGGCGGGGCGACCGGCTGTGTCGGCACGGGCGGGGCCGGAGGTGGTGCGCCGACCGCCGGTGCCGACAGGGCGGCCGCGGCCGGGGGCGGACCGGACGGGGCGGAGGTCGACGGACCGAAGCTCGGCAGCCCGGACCCCGTCGGCAGGGAGAACGGCGCCGGGACGGGCTCCGGAGCGGAGGCCGAGGCGGACGCCGGAGCCGGGGCTGCGGCCCCGAACGCCCCGGCCGCCGCGGCGGCACCGGCCGCACCGACGGCGACCGGCGGGAAGGCCGTGGTGGCCGGGGCGGGCCCGTCGGACCCGCGCGACCCGTCGGACGCGCGCGACCCGTCGGCCCCGTCCTGCCCGCCGGCGAGCGTGGCGGCGCCGAGCGCGACGGCGTACTTCGGGTGCGCGTCGACGACCGTCGGCCGGCCGAGCTCCTCGGACACCATCCGCGCGACCAGCGGGATCCGCGAGGACCCGCCGACCAGCAGTACCGCGCTGAGCTGCTCCGGGGTGACCTCGGCCGAGCGCAGCGTGCGGTTGAGCGCGCCGATCGTCGACTCGATCGGGGCGCGGATCATGTCCTCGAACTCGGCGCGGGTGAGCCTGACGTCGAAGTGCCGGTTGGGCAGGAACACCGGGATCGTGGTCTCGGTGTCGATCGACAGCGCCTCCTTGGCCAGCACGCAGTCCTGGCGCAGCCGGGCCAGCGCCACCGTGGTCTGCGGGTCGCTCATGTCCAGCTCGGACAGCGCGCCGCCGGCGGCGTAGTTGACGTGGGCGAGGATCGCCTCGTCGAAGTCGACCCCGCCGAGGCGCTCGATGCCCTCCGGCGAGCCGAGGATCTCGATGCCCTCGGGGCGCTTGCGCAGCACGGTGGCGTCGAAGGTGCCGCCCCCGAGGTCGTAGACGGCGACGATCTCGCCGTTCTCCAGCCGGCGCGAGGCGGCGTAGTGGGCCGCGGCGGCCTCGGGCTCGGTCACCATCCGCGGCATGGCCACCCCGGCGAGCTGCGGGACCTCGTCGAACAGCTCGCGCCGGAACGGGCCCCAGTTGGCCGGGTGGGTCAGCACCATCGAGTCCGGGGCGGCGCCCTGGGTGGCCGAGACCCGGGCGACGACGTCCGAGAGCAGGCTCGCCAGCAGGGCGGTGACGGCGTGCGGGGCCCCGCCGAGCATCACCGGCGTGGGATCGCCGAGGCGGCGCTTGAACTCGCGGCCGACGCGGTCGGGGTTGCTCACCGCCCGCCGGCCGGCCGCGTCGCCGGTGACCACCGTGCCGTCCTCGCGCAGGTAGACGACGGCCGGTGTCACCACACTGCGGTCGCCGAGGGTGAACATCTCGACCCTGGACGCGTTCGCGACCGCGGCGGCCACGAACGTCGTACCGAGGTCCACGCCCAGGCTGTAGGACACTCCGCCACCTCTCGGAGGCACGGGGCCCGCGGCCCCGTGCGTTCAGCACTGCCGACGGTACGAGCACACGATGCTGTGGAGTGATACTCGTCCCAGGTCACGCTGTCATTACCGTTTTCCGGGAGCGGGGGGCTGACCCTACCCCGCCAGGGGGTCGACCCCCTTCCCGAGCGCCGCCCGCGGCGGGACGATTCGGTGATGAGGCTGGAGCCCGCGGCACCGGGAGACGTGCCGGCCGTCCCCGCGGCCCGCCCGGGTCCCGTCTCGGCGGTCGCCGAGGCGCGCCGCAGGCGTGAGCGCGACCAGTGGCACGGCAGGCGGAGGCTCGAACGCCAGCTGCACGACGGCGCCGCCCTGCGTGCGTCGGCCCTGGTCCTGCAGCTGGGCCTGTTCCGGCACCGCGTCCCCGAGGCCGAGGGCGAGCTGCGCGCGGCCATCGGCGTCCTGCAGGACGAGCTGCACGCCGTGCTGCAGGAGCTGCGGGACGTCGCCGGGCAGATCTACCCGCCGCTGCTCGACGAGGCCGGGCTCGGCCCGGCGCTGCGCGAGCTCGCCGAGCGGCTCGACGCCCCGCTGCGGGTCCACGACGACGGCCGGCGGTTCGGCCCGGCCGCCGAGGGCGCCGCCTACTTCGCCCTGGCCGACGCCCTGGCCGCGGACCCCGCCGCGGCCCACGGGGTGACCGTCGCCTGCGCCGACGGCGACCTCGTCGTCACGGTGACCGGCGCGGTGCCGGGGCTGGAGGAGCTGCTGCGGGACCGCGCCCGCCCGCTCGGGGGCTGGGTCCAGACCGAGCCGTGCGACGAGATGTGTGACGTTTCCGCCCCGCCGGACGAGACCGACGGTACCGGCACGATCGTTGCGAGGATCCCATGCGAGTAGCACTGGCCGAGGACGGCGCCCTGTTCCGCGAGGGGCTGCTGATGCTCCTGCAGGCCGCGGGCCACGAGGTCGTGGCGGTCGCCGCGGGCGGCGACGAGCTGCTGGCCGCCCTCGCGACGACCCCGTGCGACGTGGCCGTCCTCGACATCCGGATGCCCCCGGAGCCCGACGGCGGGCTGGTCACCGCCGAGCGGCTGCGCGAGAAGTGGCCGTCGATGGGGCTGCTGTTCCTCTCGCACTACGCCGAGTCGCACTACCTGATGCGCATCCTCGACATCGGCACGGACGCCATCGGCTACCGGCTCAAGGAGAAGGTCGGCAGCGTCGAGGTGCTCACCGACACCCTCACCCGGATCGCCGACGGGGAGATCGTGATCGAGCCGGTGCTGGCGAAACGGCTGGTGGAGCGGCCGCGCGGGGAGAAGAAGGACGAGGTCGCCTCGCTGTCCGAGCGCGAGCTCGACGTGCTCAAGCTGATGGCCGAGGGGCGGTCGAACGGCGGTATCGCCGGTCAGCTGTACGTGACGCCGAAGGCCGTCGAGAAGCACATCGCGAGCATCTTCGCCAAGCTCGGCCTGCACACCGACGAGACCGAGAGCCACCGCCGGGTCCTCGCGGTGCTGACCTACCTCCGCTCGCAGCGGGACGGCGACTGACGGGGTCATATGGAGAGGTGGGCCGCGCTGGGGCTGCGCGCCGCGTTGTACGGCGGCGCGGTCCTCGTCGTGTTCGCGGTCCTCGTCGTCCTGCCGCCCCTGCTGCTCGACACCGGGCTCGGGCAGATCGGGGTGCTGCTGCCCTTCCTCGCGGCGCTGGTGTGTGCCGTCGGGGCGGCCCGGCTGCGGCCCTTCGTGGACCGGATCGTCGAGCGCGTCACCCACACCCGGGGCACCACCCCGTACTCGGCCCTGGCGGAGGCGGCGGCGCGGATCCGCAGCGGCAGCCCGGACTCGGCGCTGCCCGGGCTCGCGGAGGTGCTGGCGGAGGGCACCGCGGCCCGCGAGGCGCGGGTCTGGCTCGCGGTCTCCGACCGGCTGGTGACGGCCGCGGTCCATCCGCTCCGCGAGGGCGTCGACCCGGCCGGGGAGACCGTGCCGAACCTCGCGGTGCTGCTCGGCGGGGAGGACCCGGAGCGCCGGGCCGACCACGTCGTCCCCATCGTCGAGGGGCAGACGCTGCGGGCGGTGCTCGCCATCCGCAAGCCGACGGCGATCACCCCGGCCGACCAGCAGCTCATGCGCGACGTCGCCGGCGGCGCGGGGCTGCTGCTGCGCGGGGTCGCGATGAACACGGAGCTGCGTGACCGCGTCCGGCGGGCGGCCGAGCTGGCCGCCGAGCTCGAGCGGTCCCGGGAACGGCTCGCCACCGCCCGGGACGTCGAGCGGCGCCGGCTGGTCGGCGAGCTCTCGCACGCCACCACCGACCGGCTCGCCACGCTGCGGCTCGTGCTCGACGGCGCCCGCCAGGACCTGGGCGGCAGCGCCCCGGAGCCGGACCGGGCCGCCGCCGCGCTGCGCCGCGCGGGCAACCAGCTCGACGAGCTGCTCGACCGGTTCCGGCTCATCGCCCGTGGCGTCTACCCGCAGGTCCTGCGCGACCAGGGCCCGGTCGGGGCGCTCGAGGAGGTGGCCGCGGACCTCGACCGGCCGGTCCGGCTGGCCGGCGCGCCGGAGGACCGGCTGCCCTGGGAGGTCGAGTCCGGCGTCTACTACGTCGCCGCGTCGGCGTTGCAGTGGCTGGCGGCGTCGAAGGGGCCCGAGCTCGAGCTCGAGCTGACCCACGCCGACGGGCGGCTGGCCGTGCGCGTCGTCGACCCGCGCCCGGGGTTCGCGCCGGGCGAGCTGCGGGCCGCGCTGGCCGGTGACCTCGAGCGGCTGGCGGCACTCGGCGGCGAGGCCGGGCTGAGCACGGACCGGGACGGGCGCCTGGTGCTCACCGCGAGCCTGCCCGAGCGGCTGGAGCCCGCGGTGGAGATCGCCCGGGAGGTGCGCGTGTGAGCGCGGCGGCCGGCGCTCCGGCCGGCGCGGTGGCCGGCGTCCCCGCCGGGCGGGGCGGGCTGCACCGGCTCGCCGTCGTCGTCTACGTGGTGGTCCTCGTCGCCTGCACGGTGGTGGCGCTCGGCTGGCTGGCGGTCGGGGCGTACGTCGCGCTGGCCTGGTACGTGCCCACCGCCGGGGTGGGCACCAGCGTGTGGGCCCGGGCCGTCACCGCCGCGGCGCCCGCGACCGAGCCGCTGGACCAGCTCGTCGTCGACTACGTGCTGAGCCTGGGCGCCGTCGCGATCGCGGCGGTGCTGCTGGTCCGCGGCGGCCGGGGATGGCCGATCCGGCTGCTCGCGCTGGCCATGGTCGGCTCGGGCGGCGCCTTCAACCTGCAGGCGCACGCCGCGGCCACGGCCGTGGAGACCGCGACCGGGATCGACGCGGGCCCGATCCACCAGATCCTGCTGCACGGCATCGCCTGCGCGGCCTACGTCCTGGCGTTGCTGGTCTTCCCCACGCCGCAGGGCGCGTGGCCGGCCCGGTGGGGCCGGCCGGGGCGGGTGACGCTGGCGGTGCTCGGCGTGGCCGTGCTCGGCGTCGTCGGGTTCGGGACCGCGCTGCTGCGGCACACCACCAGCTGCGTGCTGTTCTTCGGCTTCCTGGTGCCCCTGGTCGGGGTCGCGGTGCTGCCCGGGCGGATCCGGCGGGGCCCGACCGCGGCCCTGCGCACCCAGGCCCGGCTGGTGTTCAGCCTGCTGGTCGCGGCGTTCGCGGCGATCGTCGTGCTGGGGATCAGCACGGTCGTCCTGTGGCTGCTGGGTGTGCCGGGCCTGGAGCTGTACGACCCGACGGCGCACGGCGCGGCGGGCCAGCCGGTCGCGCTGCTGTTCTGGGCCTCCCGAGTGGGGTCGGCGGCGATCGCGGTCGCGGTGCTGGTCGCGGTGCGGGCCGAGCGGCTGTGGTCGGCGGAGGCGCGGTTCAGCCGGGTGCTCGCGGCCGTGCTCGCCGTGGCCGTCATCGGCGGCGGGGTGGTCGTGTTCGAGGCGGCCGGGTGGCTGATCGGGTTCGGGCCGCTGTGGTCCTCGCTCGGGGCGTCGCTGCTGGCCGCGGTCGCCTTCCTCCCCGTGTACCGGGCCGTCGAGGGGCTCACCGACCGGCTGCTCTACGGCCGGCGGCCCACGCCGTACAGCGCGCTCGCCGAGGTCGCGGCGCTGTCGCGGACCGCGGCCTCCGACGCGCCGGACCTGGCCCGCGTCGCCGAGGCGGTCGGGCGGGCCCTGGGCTCCTCGCGCTGCCGGCTGACCGTCGTGCGCCCCGGGCTGCGCGACCGCACCTACGAGTGGGCCTCCCGGCGGGCGACCGCGCGCGACGACGGCACCGGGCTCGTCGGGGTGCCCGTCCGCGGCGGTCAGCAGCACCTCGGCACCCTGGAGGTGGACCGGGCCGCGGTCGCCGGGCTGCACGCCGACCGCCGGCACCTGCTGGAGGACATCGCGGACAGCCTGGGCGTGGTCGTCACCGCCAGCCGGCTCGGCGTGGAGCTGGAGCGGCAGCTGCGGGCGGCGCTCGCGCACGCCGCCGAGATCGCGGTGTCCCGGCGCGAGGCCGTGTCGGAGATGGACGCCGAGCGGCGGCGGATCGAGCGCGACCTGCACGACGGCGCCCAGCACCAGCTCGTCTCGCTGCGGCTGGTGCTCGGGCTGGTGCAGCACGAGGTGGAGACCGGGCGGATCGAGCAGGCCCGCGAACGGCTCGGGGTGCTGGCCGGGCAGCTCGACACCGCGGAGGCGGTGCTCGCGGAGACCGCCAGCGGGGTCCGCTCGATGGCGCTGGCCGAACGCGGGCTGGTCGCGGCGCTCGAGGCCGAGCTCGCGGGGCCGCCCCCCGTTCGGGTGGAGTCGGCGCTCGCCCCCGGCCGGCGCTACCCGCCGGAGCTGGAGGCGGCCGTGTACTTCTGCTGCCTGGAGTCGGTGAACAACGCGCACAAGCACGCGCCCGGCGCCGACGTCGTCATCCGGTTCGCCGAGGAGGACGGGCGGCTGCACTTCACGGTGCGCGACACCGGGCCCGGGTTCGTGGTGCCCGAGCCGGCGGTGGTCGGGCCGGGCGCGGCGACGGCGGGGCGCGGGCTGCGCAACGTCGCCGCCCGGATCGTCGCGGCCGGTGGGCGGGTGGACCTGCGGTCCGCCCCGGGGGAGGGCACGACGGTCGAGGGCTCGGTCCCGGTGCCGGAACCCGAGGAGGGCGCGGCGGCGCCCGCGGTGGCGGGCCGCACCGCCGAGGCCGACGCCGAGGTCGACACCACCGCGCTCGACGTGCCCGGGCTCGTCGTCGAGACCCGCCCCGTGCCGACCGTGCCGCCGGAGCATCCCGACCGCGGCACGGACACGACCCTTCCCGGACAGGTGCGGCGCGCGCTGGCCGCCGCGGCCGCCGAGCTGGGCGACGCCGGCCTGCACGACCGGCTGCACCGGCTCGAGGCCGACCTCGAGCGGCCGCTGCGGGTCGCCGTCTCCGGGCCGCCGCGCTCGGGGGTGTCGACGCTGGTGGCGGCGCTGGCCGCGACCCCGGGCGAGGTGGACCTGGAGATCGTCGAGGGCACCGAGGGCGACGTGCTGCTCCTCGTCGTACCCGCGACCGGCGGCGTTCCGCCGGACGGCCCGCCGGCGATCGGCGTGCTCGCCCGCGCCGACGAGCTCCCGGCCGACCCGTGGAGCGAGGCCCGCCGGCTGGCCGCCGAGCCGGAGATCCGCCGGCGCTGCCACACGGTGGTGCCCGTCGCGGCCGGGCTGACCTGCGGGAGCACCGGCTCCGCGCTCGTCGCCGAGCTCGCCGCGAACGGCGCCCGCCCGGACGAGGTGGCCGCCGAGCTGACCCGGCGCAGCGGGGTGCCGCGGCTGCGGGAGCTGCTCGAGCGCGGGCTCGCCGACCGGGCCGACGCGCTGCGGGCCCGCGCGGTGCTGCGTGAGCTGGACGAGATCGTCGCCGGCCGCCCGGCGGGCGGCGACGGTCACGCTCACGGTCACGGTCATGACGACCTGCGCTACCAGCTCGAACGCCTCCGCTCCACCGCGCACGAGCTCGCCGAGCTCGACCTCGTCGACGGGCTGCGCGCCGGGCGCCCCGCCCTCCCCACGGACGAGCGCGTTGCGGCCGAGCTGCTGCTGGGCGCGGAGGGGACCGCGGCCCACCGCCGGCTCGGCCTCGCCCCCGACGCCGGCCCCGAGGAGATCCGGCTCGCCGCCGCCGCGCAGCTCAGCCGCTGGCAACGGCGCGCCGAGCACCCGGTGTCGACGCGCGACCAGCGGGCCGCCGCCGCGGTGCTGGTCCGCACCTGCGAGCGGATGCTGGCCGAGACCCCCGCCGCGCCCGCCACCCCGGTCGGTGCCACGGCGGCACCGACGACACCCGCGGGCGTCGGGGCCGGCCGGTAGGGTCGCCCGCATGATCGACGCCGACGGTGTGCACCGCGTCCCCGTCGACGAGCACCTCGCGCTGACCACCGAGGTCCTCACCGGGCTCGGCGCACCGGAGCGGGCCGCCCGCGAGCAGGCCGGGATGCTGCTCGAGGGCGACCTGCGCGGCCACGCGTCGCACGGCATCCGGCGGTTGCCGGTACTGGCCGGGCGGATCGGCAACGGCGTGCTCGATCCCGCCGCCGAGCCCGAGCTGCGCTGGACCACGGACGCGGTGCTGACCGTCGACGGCCGCACCGGGCTGGGCCCGCCGGTGGCCCACCGGGCGGTGGAGGCGCTGATCGAGCGGGTGCCGCGCACCGGGGTCGCGGTGGCGGCGATCCGCCGGGCGGGGCACCTCGGGATGCTCGCGCCGTACGTCGAGCGGCTGGCCGAGGCCGGCTCGGCCGCGCTCGCGACGACCACCAGCGAGGCCCTCGTGCACCCCTGGGGCGCCGCGCCGGCCATGCTCGGCACCAACCCGATCGCCGCGGCGATCCCGACCGGCGGCCCGCCCGTCGTCCTCGACATGGCGACCGGGCAGATCTCCCGCGGCAAGGTGCTCGACCACGCGGCCCGCGGCGAGCCGCTGCCGGAGGGGGCCGCGGTCGACGCCGAGGGATCTCCGACGACGGACGCGGCCGCCGCCCTCGACGGGGCCATCACCCCGGTGGGCGGGCCGAAGGGGTACGCGCTGTCGCTGGTCCTCGAGCTGCTGGTCGCCTCGCTGACGGGGACCGCGCTCGGCCGGCAGGTCCGCGGCACGCTCGACACCACGGACCCGGTGACGAAGGGCGACCTGCTGATCGCGTTCGCGCCGCAGGTCTTCGGGGTGGGCCGGACACAGCCCGCGATCGCCGCCTTCCTCGACGAGCTGCGAAGCCTCGCCCCGGCGCCCGGGCACCGCGGCGTGCAGGTGCCCGGCGACCGGGCCCGGGAGGCCCGCGCCCACAACCAGTTCCGCGGGGTGCCCGTCGACGCCGCGACCTGGGCGCAGGTGTGCGAGCTGCGGGCGGGGCGGGGCGGCGCCTGAGCGCGGCCAGGAGGGGCTGAGCCGTTCGGCGCAGTCCATGATCGTCCGTGCCGTCCCACTGACGGCCGATGGTTGACTACGCGCGGTAGCACGCGCGGTGACGACCGTCCGAGGGGGCTGGGGGCTATGCATCCGGACGATCCCGGGATCACGGGGCTGACGCTGCAGGTGGGGCGCACCGCGGTGGCCGGTGCCGATCTCACCTCGGTGCTGTCCTCGGTCTGCAGCGCGTTGCCGGCGACGCTCGGCGTCTCGGGCGCGGCGATCGTGCTGGTCGACGTGCCGGGCAACAGGGTCGCCGGGATCGCGGGGGTGTCGGCCTCGGACACGGCGGCGGGGCGGCTCGGCGAGATGGAGCTGCGGGCCGGCACCGGGCCCGTCCAGGGCGCCGTCCGGTCCGGACGCCCGATGGTCACCCCGGACCTCACCCGCATCGGCCCGCCGGAGCTGGCCGCGGCCGCGGCGGACACCGGGCTGACCTGCTCGGTGGTCGTCCCGCTGGTCGTCGACGGCGAGCCGGTCGGCGGGTTGCAGCTGTTCGGGCACGCCGGACGGCCGGTGGGGGACGGGCACGTCGACGCCGTGGCCGGGCTCGCCGAGGTCGTCGCGGCGCGGCTCGCGGACGTCTGCGCGCTGCGCCGGCTCACGGCCACGGTCGCCCGGCTCACCGCGGAGCACGAGGCCGCCCTGCCGGTCGCGCACGCCATCGGCATGCTCGCCGAGCGGTACCGCACGGACGTCGAGGAGGCCGGGCGGTACCTGGCCAGCCGGGCGCGCAAGGCCGGCGTCGAGCCGGGGGAGGCCGCGCGCGCGGTGCTGGACCGTACGGACGACGGGCGCACGGACGACGCGGCCGGGGAGGACCCGCCGACCCAGGTGTTCGGGATGGTGGCGCCGGGCGGGCGCGGTGCCGGTCCCGCCGGACGGGGTGCGGGCGACGGGCTCCGTGCCGAGTCCCGCGGTCCGGACCGCCCGGGGCCCGGCGGGCTCGCCGGCATCGGCGGACCGCCGCGGCAGGCCGACGGTCCCGCGGGCGCGCTCGC
>NZ_JBHSQK010000081.1:0-60774 GCF_042658055.1 Pseudonocardia lutea | reverse complement strand
AGGTCCGGGCCGTCGTCAGCGTGGCGCCCGTCGGCCCCCTGCCGCTGCGGGTCAGCGGCAGCGCCCTCGGCGCCCTGGAGCCCGGAGCCGTGGCCGCCGGCGCCGTCGGCCCGGACTCCGCCGAGGCGCCCGGTCAGGACCCCGCACGCGAGCCGGCGCGCAGTGCGGATCAGGAGACAGTGCCATGACCGGCCGGGACAGGACCGGCAGTGACCGGACCGGCCGGGACGGGACCGGCCGGCGGCCCGATCCCGACCGTGGGTCCGCCACGGTGTGGGCGGCGCTGGCGGCAGCCGCGCTCCTCGCGGTGACGGCCTTCCTGGTCGATCTCGGCGGCGCCGTCCTGGCCCGCCATCGGGCGGAGGCGACCGCCGATCTGGCGGCCCTCGCCGCGGCGGGGGACCCGGTCCAGGGCGAGCAGGGCGCGTGCGCCGCGGCGCGCCGGGTCGCCGACGCCATGGGCGCCGGGCTGATCCGCTGCACCCTCGACGGCTGGAACGCCCTCGTCGAGGTGCAGGTGCGGCGACCGTGGAGCCTCCTCGCCGCAGAGGCGGCGACAGCCCGGGCGCACGCCGGGCCGGTGCCCGGCACACCTCCCGCGCCGGCGGACGGGAGGTCACCCGGGGACGTTCCGGTGAACGGTCGGGGAGGCCAGGCGAACGGCGTTGCGGCCCCGGCCTCCGCCACCCGCGGCCGCCCACACGTCGGCCGCCCGTCGACCGACTCCGGCACCCGCGCTCGTCGTGGGTCCGGAACCGATCGGCGACCGCGTCTGGCGGGCGTCGTGCGGACCGGGCCTACTGAACACGGCACGGCCGGGTCGGCACCCACGGTGGGGCCGACACCACCGTCCACGAGCACGCTCCCCAGACCGCGGTGGGACCGAGGCGCTCCGTCGCCGACCCCCGTACGGACCCACCGCCCGCTGGCCGCCGCCGGCCGGCCCGGGCCCCGACCGGCCCGCCGGCGGCGGCCGACGACCTCCCCCGCCTACGGGCCCCGGACGCCGGGCCTGCGCGACCGTTCGGCCGCCGGCCGGCCGCGGCACCACCACGACCGCTCAGCCCGTGCCCGGGTGCCGCACCAGCGCGCCGATCACCAGGTCCAGCACTCGCACCGCCCCGGCCTTGTCCAGCGGGTTGTTCCCGTTGCCGCACTTCGGGGACTGCACGCACGAGGGGCATCCGGTGCGGCAGCCGCAGTCCCGGATCGCCTCCCGGGTCGCCCGCAGCCACCGCTCCAGGACGGCGTGACCGCGCTCGGCCAGCCCGGCGCCGCCGGGGTGCCCGTCGTGGACGAACACCGTGGGCAGCCCGGTGTCCGGGTGCAGCGCGGTGGACAGCCCGCCGATGTCCCAGCGGTCGCAGATCGCGAAGAGCGGCAGTAGGCCGATCGCGGCGTGCTCCGCCGCGTGCAGCGCGCCCGGCACCCGGGACGGGTCGATCCCGGCGTCGGCCAGCACGGTCTCGTCGATCGTGTACCAGACGGAACGGGTCTCGAGGGTCTGCGCGGGCATCTCCAGCGGGACGGTCTCGAGCACCGTCCCGTCCGGGGTGCGGCGCTGGTAGCCCACGACCTGGCTGGTCACCCGTACGTCGCCGAAGCACACGGAGACCGGGCCGTGGTCGCTGCGCGCCCGTACGGCGACGATCTCGACGTCCGAGTTCGACCGCGCGTCCGTCCGCCAGTCGGGCTCCTCCTGGTGCACGAGCGCGACGCCGGCGTCGAGGTCCAGCTCGTCGACGACGTAGCTCTCCCCGCGGTGCAGGTAGACCGCCCCGGGATGCGCGGTCCCCGGGGCGGAGGCGCCGTCGACCGTGCCGAGCATCCGTCCGGTCCCGGCCTCCACCAGCGCGACCTGCCCCAGCCCCGAGCCGCGGATGTCGACGGAGGCGGCGGGCTGCTCCCGCGTCGTCGGCCAGAACCAGCCGGTCGGCCGCCGGCGGAGCACCCCGTCGTCGACCAGCTCGGCGAGCACCTCCTCGGCGACGGCGCCGCCGAAGACCTCCGCCACGTCCTGCTCGGTGAGGGGCATCTCGGCGGCGGCGCACACCAGCTGGGGGGCCAGCACGTAAGGGTTGCCGGGGTCGAGCACGCAGCTCTCCACCGGCGCGCCGAGGAGGGCGCGCGGATGGTGCACGAGGTAGGTGTCCATCGGGTCGTCCCGGGCCACGAGCACCACCAGCGCCTCGTCGGCCGCCCGGCCGGCGCGCCCCGCCTGCTGCCAGAAGGAGGCCCGGGTGCCGGGAAAGCCCGCCACGACCACGGCGTCGAGCCCCGCGATGTCGACACCGAGCTCGAGGGCGTTGGTCGTGGCCACGCCGAGCAGCTCGCCGCGCATCAGCGCGCTCTCCAGCGCCCGCCGCTCCTCGGGCAGGTAGCCGCCGCGGTAGGCCGAGATGCGCGGCACCAGGTCCGGGTCGACGTCGGCGACCAGCCGCTGGGCGCCGAGCGCGGTGACCTCGGCCCCCCGCCGGGAGCGCACGAACGCGAGGGTGCGGGCGCCCTCGACCACGAGGTCGGCCAGCATCCGGGAGGACTCGGTCGAGGCGGGCCTGCGGACCGGGGCGCCGTTCTCACCGTTGAGCTCGAGCAGCAACGGGGGCTCCCACAACGCGACCGTCCGGCCCGCGCTGGGCGAACCGTCCTCGGTCACCGCGGTCACCTCGCGCCCGGTCAACCGGCAGGCGAACTCTGCCGGCCGCGCCACGGTGGCCGACGCGAGCACGATCGTCGGGCGTGCCCCGTAGCGCCGGGCGATCCGCAGCAGCCGGCGCAGCAGCAACGCGACGTGCGAGCCGAACACCCCGCGGTAGGTGTGGCACTCGTCGACGACCACGAACGCGAGCCGCCGAAGGAAGCCCGCCCAGCGCCCGTGCCGGGGCAGCACCGACCGGTGCAGCATGTCCGGGTTGCTGAAGATCCACCGCGCGTGTCGGCGAGCCCAGTCCCGCTCGTCCATCGGGGTGTCCCCGTCGAGCGCCGCGGGCCGCACGTCCGACAGCCCGAGCTCGCGCAGGGCGCGGAGCTGGTCGGCGGCGAGCGCCTTGGTCGGCGACAGGTAGAGCGCCGTGGCACGCGGCTCCGCGGTGAGCCGCGACAGCACCGGCAGCTGGTAGACCAGGGACTTGCCCGACGCGGTGCCGGTGGCGACCACGACGTCGCGCCCCGCGTGCGCCAGCTCCGCGCCCTCGGCCTGGTGGCTCCACGGCCGGGACACCCCGGTGCGGCGGAACGCGCCGACCACCTCGGGCGGCGCCCAGGCCGGCCAGTCGACGGCGCGCCCCGGCCGGGGTGGCAGGCGGACCGCGTGGCGCAGCGGGTTCGTCGCCTCGGCCGGGTCGAAGCCCTCCGGGTCCTCGGGGTCCTCCGCGAGCTCCGGCGGCAGGGTGCCCCCCGCCCCGAGCTCGACGACGGGGACGTCCGGATCGACGCCGGAGCCTGCGAGAACCCGGCCCAGCAGCTCCAGCCCGCGCGCCGACCGCCGCACGGGACCGCTGGCGGGCACGACCGGGTCGGGCGGCCCCTCGACGAGCACCGGCCCGTCGCCCGGCCACCCGATCGGTTGGTCACGCATACGGTCGAGGCTCGCACACCGCACCGACGGTTCCGCGCACGCCGACCCGGTTCCCGTTCGTGTCGCTCGGATGGCGGGCGTCCCGACGAACACCCCGCCGCCCGTGGGGCCACGGTGCACGCAGTCGGTCGGGCCCGCTCGTGGCGCCCCCGGCCCGGCCGAGCCCGGCGGAGCCTCCGCGAGTGGTCGTTCCTGCACCGCCAGGACCTGCGCGTTCGGCCGTTCGGCCGCCTGTGTTCTCGATCACCTCACCCGACGGCGAGGTGGGGTGCTGTGGATCTCAAGTGGGACATCGGACACACTCGTACACTGCACGCGCCCGTCGCACCGACGCGACGGTGCATGCGCTCGACGCCAGGGACGCCGTCGGAACGCGAGCCGGCCGCATCGGCCTCCCTGGCGCACACCGACGCAACAGGAGGACGGATGTCCGTGCCCGCTGTGGGCCTCGAGCTCGGCTCGGGTGATCGCGTCGTCGTCGGCGTGGTCGCCGTCGTCGCGCTCGCGGCCCTGGCCATCGGCTACATGCTGCTCCGGGAGGTGCTGGCCGCCGGCCAGGGCACCAAGCGGATGCAGGAGATCGGAGAAGCGGTCCAGGAAGGCGCCCAGGCGTACCTGAAACGGCAGTTCAGAACGCTCGGCATCTTCGTGGTCGTCGTCTTCCTGCTGCTGCTGGCGCTGCCCGCGGACGACCTGGGCGAGCGCATCGGCCGGTCGATCTTCTTCGTCATCGGTGCCGTCTTCTCCGCGACGATCGGCTACCTCGGCATGTGGCTCGCCACCCGCGCGAACATCCGCGTCGCGGCGGCCTCCCGCGAGCCGGGCGGCCGGGAGAAGGCCACCCGCATCGCGTTCCGCACCGGTGGCGTCGTCGGCATGTTCACGGTCGGCCTGGGCCTGTTCGGTGCCGCGCTCGTCGTGCTGGTCTACGCCGGCCAGGCGCCCAAGGTCCTGGAGGGCTTCGGCTTCGGGGCGGCGCTGCTGGCGATGTTCATGCGGGTCGGCGGCGGCATCTTCACCAAGGCGGCCGACGTCGGCGCCGACCTCGTCGGCAAGGTCGAGCAGGGCATCCCGGAGGACGACCCGCGCAACGCCGCGACGATCGCCGACAACGTCGGCGACAACGTCGGCGACTGCGCCGGCATGGCGGCCGACCTCTTCGAGTCCTACGCGGTCACCCTGGTCGCGGCGCTGATCCTGGGCTCGGCGGCGTTCGGCCTCCAGGGCCTGCTGTTCCCGCTGATCATCCCGGCCATCGGCGTGATCACCGCGGTCATGGGCGTCTACATCACCCGGGCCCGGCGGGGCGAGAACACCCTCAAGGCGATCAACCGCAGCTTCTACATCTCCGCGGTCTTCGCCGGCGTGCTGTCGATCATCGCGGCGTGGTTCTACCTGCCGGGCAGCTTCGCCGACCTGACCAACCCGACGGACGCGTCGGTCACCACGCTGACCCAGGACCCGCGCCTCATCGCGTCGGTCGCCGTGGTCATCGGCATCGTCCTCGCGGGCGTCATCCTCTGGCTGACCGGCTACTTCACCGGCACCGAGGACAAGCCGGTGCAGGACGTCGGGCGCTCCTCGCTGACCGGCCCGGCCACCGTGATCCTGTCCGGCATCTCGATCGGCTTCGAGTCCGCGGTCTACACGGCGCTCGTGATCAGCGCCGCGGTCTACGGGGCGTTCCTGCTGTCCGGTTCGATCGTCGTCGCGCTGTTCGCCGTGGCCATGGCGGGCACCGGCCTGCTGACCACGGTCGGCGTCATCGTCGCCATGGACACCTTCGGCCCGGTCTCCGACAACGCCCAGGGCATCGCGGAGATGTCCGGCGACGTCGAGGGCGAGGGCGTCGACATCCTCACCGAGCTCGACGCCGTCGGGAACACCACCAAGGCGATCACCAAGGGCATCGCGATCGCGACGGCGGTGCTGGCGGCGACGGCGCTGTTCGGGTCGTACCGCGACGCCTTCACCCAGGCGCTCCTCAAGGCCGGGGTCGCGTTGCAGGACGCGGGCAACACGTTCACCGCGGAGGTGTTCAGCCCGAACACCCTCGTCGGCGTGATCATCGGCGCCTCCGTGGTCTTCATGTTCTCGGGCCTCGCGGTGAACGCGGTGACCCGGGCCGCGGGCGCGGTCGTCTACGAGGTGCGCCGACAGTTCGCCACCAAGCCCGGGATCATGGACGGCACGGACCGTCCGGAGTACGGCAGGGTCGTCGACATCTGCACCCGGGACTCGCTGCGCGAGCTCGCCACCCCGGGCCTGCTGGCGATCTTCGCCCCGATCGCCGTCGGGTTCGGCCTCGGCGTCGGCCCGCTGGCCGGCTACCTGGCCGGCGCCATCGCCACCGGCACGCTCATGGCGATCTTCCTCGCCAACTCCGGCGGCGCGTGGGACAACGCCAAGAAGCTGGTCGAGGACGGCAACCACGGCGGCAAGGGCTCCGACGCCCACGAGGCGACGGTCATCGGCGACACCGTCGGCGACCCGTTCAAGGACACCGCGGGCCCGGCCATCAACCCGCTGATCAAGGTCATGAACCTGGTCTCGGTGCTGATCGCGCCCGCGGTCGTCGTGTTCACCGTCGGCGACAGCGCGTCGGCCCCGATCCGGATCGCGATCGCGATCGTCGCGGTGATCATCATCGTCGCGGCGGTCACGGTGTCGAAGCGCCGCACGTCCTCCATCCAGGAGACGCCTGCGGACAGCCCCGTGGCCTGATCCGGCCGCGCCGACCGGGCATCCGGCCGGGAGATCGACAGGGCCGGGCCGATCGGCCCGGTCCGGTCGCCCGGGCGTCGGGCCCTCTCGGCGATCCAGGAGGCCGCTCGTCCCCTCCGGGGGCGGGCGGCCTCCTGCGTCCGCGCCGGGCTCGCTACCGTCTCAGCGCCCGGCACGGGGGCGACGGCGCAGGACCGGCGTGCGGGGATGACCAGCAGGGCCGACGTGGAGGACGGATGAGGATGCCCACCAGGGCCACCCGGCGGCGCGCCGCGGCGGTGGCGGCGGTCGCGACCGGGCTGCTGCTCGCCGGCTGCGGCGGCGCGAGCGAGCAGGAGACGGTCGACTGGACCAACGGCCTGTGCAGCTCCTACGCCACCTTCCGCGAGGCGGCGGTCGTCGGTCCGCAGCCGGCGCCGGACCTGCCCGCCCAGGCCCGCAACCTCTCCGCCTACCTCGGGAACACCGCCGCCTCGCTGGACAAGGCGCTGGCCGACCTCGACGGCCTCGGCGCTTCGCCCGTCTCCGGCGGCGACCAGGCCGTCACCAAGTTCCGCGACCAGCTGAGCAGCTACCGCTCGGCCTTCCAGCGGGCCAGGACGCAGGTCGACGCCCTCGACCTCGACTCGCGGACGCTGCAGCGGGACATCGAGGGCGCGGTCGCCCCGGTCCTGCAGCTGCAGGACACGACCCAGGACCCGTTGTCGGGCCTCGACCCCGCGGTCACCGACGCGGCGGCCAAGGCCCCCGCCTGCCAGGACCTCGGCCGGCCCGCCGGCCCCGCGTCCGGCGGCTGAGCAGGGCAGGACCCGCGGTTCGCGTACTGTCGGTCCCCGGCCCCGCTCCCCTCGCCCCCAGGAGGCGCCCCGTGCCTCGCCCGTCCCGGCTCGCCGTCGCCGTGGTGCTCGGCGGGCTGCTGTCCGTCAGCGGCTGCGCGACCGTCGTCGCGGGCACCCCGACCGCCGACCCCGCGCCGCGCCCGGCCGCCGGCCGCGGCGCCGACCCGGTGGCCTGGGTCGACAAGGTCTGCGGCGCGGTCCTCACCTACACCACCCCGGTGCTGGCCCAGCCGGCCTTCGACGGCGCCGACCTGCCCACGATCAAGCAGCGGCTCTCGGACTACCTCGGGGCGAGCCAGACCGGCCTGCAGCAGAGCCGTGACCAGCTCGGCACGGTCGGGGCCTCGCCGGTCGGCGGGGGCGACGACACCGTCGCGCGCATCTCCGCGGGCCTGGAGAAGCTGCAGGCGGACATCGGCGCCGCCAAGGCGAAGGTCGACGCCGCCGACCCGGCGAACGTCGACGCCTTCCGCGCGGCCCTCGACGAGACCAACACCAATCTCAAGCAGCTCACCGCGCCCGACGCGCTCGGCGACCTCAGGACCTCGCCGCGCCTCGACAAGGCCGCGCAGCAGGCGGGCAACTGCACCACGCTGGCCACCCTTCCCGGCGCCGCACCCCGGTAGCAGCGGGCCGGCACGCGTGTCGCCCGGCGTGTCGGCCTCCGGTCGGGCGAACCCGGCGCGCCACGCGATCATCGCTCGAACACATGTTCTAGGGTGCGCGACGTGTCCCAGCTCTCGCTGTTCTCCGCGGACGCCCGGCCGCCGCGGCTCGGCGATCTCGCCGGGCTGCTGTGCGGGCCGGCCAGGATCACCCGGTTCGGCGCGGGGGACACCGCGCGGATCAGCCTGCTCGTCGCCGACGCCGGGCGGGCGGCCGCCGTCCGGGCCGCGGCGGCGCGGTTCGGCATCCCCTTCGAGCTCGGCGAGCGGAGCTGCACGGGCCGCGAGCTGCGCACCGCCTACCGCCGGGACCTGGCCGGCCTCGCCCGGGCCTGGACGGGCCGCGACCGGCGCAAGACGGTGCCGACGGACTTCCAGCTCGACGGCACCGCCCTGCGGCTCTGGGTGCTCGCCTGCGGCCGCGCGGACGGGCGCGGGGGCTACCTCCTGCCCCTCGACGGCGCCGCGCCCGGGACCCACGACGCCCTGATCGCCGCCGCCACCCGCCTGGGCCTGCCGCCCGCCCGGATCGCCCTGCCGCCCTGCGCGGCCTGCCGGGAGCGCGCCGCAGCTCCGACGGTCGAGCCCGGGGACGGGACGCCGGCCGCCGCGGACGCCCAGGCGGACCCCGTCGCGGACGCTCCTGCGGAACCCCTCGCCGCGCACACCGCCGTGGCACCCGTCGGGGCGGAGACCGCCGTGGACACGGGCGCGAGGACCGGCACCGAGGCCCGTCCCACCGACCCCGCGCACGGCGCCCGGCACGACCTGCCCGCCCCGCCGTCGTCCTCCCGCACGAGCCGCCCCGCCTCACTGCTCCTCACGGACGGCACCACCGCCCTCGACCTTCCGGCGGAGCCCGTCCGGGCGCACTGCCGCAGCCACCATCTCGCCCTCGTCCCGGCCGTCGGGCCGGAATGCCCCGCGGCCGGGCCGGCGTTACGGATCACAGGAGCACGCCGCCTGCAACGGCTCGTGGAGCTGGTCGGCCCCGCCCCCGACGACGTGGACACCGCCGAGTGGCCCAGGTACTGGGGTCGGAGCGGGGCTTGACCCGCGGGCTACGCTCCCCCGGTCGATCCGGCGGCCGCGACGCGGTGTGACGGATGCGACATGCTCGGTCGATGTGCGACCGTGGCGGCGGGGGTCGGCGGTGGGGCAATACTGTCGATCCCGGGTCGAAGGGGAGTGACGAGGTGACCGGAGGTAACGGTCGGGCGCCTCACCCCGGACGAGACGCCCGGAAGTCGGACGCGGACCGGTGATGGCCGGCGACGCGGCCGGAGGGATGGAGTAGGACCAACGTGGTAACCCGAACGACGAGCACCGACACCGACGCGCCTGCCGGGAGCAACGGCACGGCCGCCGGCACCCGCACGCGCCGCAGCGCGGCCGGCGGCGGGCGTCGCAACGGGAACGGCACGGCCACGTCGGCCGGCGGGCGCGTGCGCCGCCTGGTGATCGTCGAGTCCCCCACCAAGGCCAAGAAGATCCAGCCGTACCTGGGCAACGACTACGTCGTCGAGTCGTCCGTCGGGCACATCCGGGACCTGCCGCGCGGTGCGGCGGACGTGCCGGCCAAGTACAAGGGCGAGCCGTGGGCACGGCTCGGCGTGGACGTCGACAACGAGTTCCACCCGCTCTACATCGTCACGCCGGAGAAGAAGTCGAAGGTCTCCGAGCTCAAGGACCTGCTGAAGGACGCCGACGAGCTCCTCCTCGCCACGGACCCCGACCGCGAGGGCGAGGCCATCGCCTGGCACCTGCTCGACACGCTGCGCCCGAAGATCCCGGTGCGCCGGATGGTCTTCCACGAGATCACCGAGCCGGCGATCCGCGCGGCCGCGGAGAACACCCGCGAGCTGGACCAGGACCTGGTCGACGCGCAGGAGACCCGCCGCATCCTCGACCGGCTCTACGGCTACGAGGTCTCCCCCGTGCTGTGGAAGAAGGTCATGCCGAAGCTCTCGGCGGGCCGCGTGCAGTCGGTGGCGACCCGGCTGATCGTGGAGCGCGAGCGCGAGCGGATGGCGTTCGTCTCCGCGGGCTACTGGGACATCGCCGCGACCCTCGACGCGGGCGCCGAGGCGACCCCGCGCCAGTTCGGCTCGCGGCTGGTCTCCGTCGACGGCAGCCGGGTCGCGGCCGGCCGCGACTTCGGGCCGGACGGCAAGCTCAAGAACGCCGACGTCACCGTGCTCGACGACGCGAGCGCCCGCCGGCTGGCGGAGGCGCTCGAGGGCCGGGACCTGACCGTCGCGTCGGTCGAGTCGAAGCCGTACACCCGCCGTCCGTACGCCCCGTTCATGACGTCGACGCTGCAGCAGGAGGCCGGCCGCAAGCTGCGCTTCTCCGCGGAGCGCACGATGCGCAGCGCCCAGCGGCTGTACGAGAACGGCTACATCACCTACATGCGTACGGACTCGACCACGCTGTCCGAGTCCGCGATCCAGGCCGCCCGGGCGCAGGCCCGCGAGCTCTACGGGGACTCGTACGTCGCGCCGTCGCCCCGGCAGTACACCCGCAAGGTGAAGAACGCCCAGGAGGCGCACGAGGCGATCCGCCCCGCCGGCGACACCTTCCGCACCCCCGGCGAGATCGCTCGCGAGGTCGACGGGGACGACTTCCGCCTCTACGAGCTGATCTGGCAGCGGACCGTGGCGTCGCAGATGGCCGACGCGCGCGGCACCACGGTGTCCGTGCGCATCAACGGCACCGCGGCGACCGGCGAGGACGTCGTGTTCGCCAGCTCCGGCCGCACGATCACCTTCCCGGGCTTCCTCAAGGCCTACGTCGAGACGATCGAGGAGGGCTCCGGCGGCCAGGCGGACGACGCCGAGTCGCGGCTGCCGCAGCTGACCGAGGGCCAGGCCCTCACCGCCGCCGAGCTCACCCCCGAGGGCCACTCGACGAACCCGCCGGCGCGGTTCACCGAGCCGAGCCTGGTGAGCAAGCTCGAGGAGCTGGGGATCGGCCGGCCGTCGACGTACGCGTCGATCATCAAGACGATCCAGGACCGCGGGTACGTCTGGAAGAAGGGCTCGGCGCTCGTGCCCTCGTGGGTGGCGTTCGCCGTCGTCGGGCTGCTGGAGCACCACTTCGGCCGGCTCGTCGACTACGACTTCACCGCCGCGATGGAGGACGAGCTCGACGCCATCTCGTCGGGCAACCTCACCCGCAACGCCTGGCTGACCGGTTTCTACTTCGGCGACGGCGCGGGCTCGGAGGGCTCGGTCGCGAAGGCGGGCGGGCTGAAGAAGCTCGTCGGCGTGAACCTCGAGGAGATCGACGCCCGGGAGATCAACTCGATCCCGCTGTTCACCGACTCGCAGGGCCGCGAGGCCGTGGTGCGGGTCGGGCGGTACGGGCCGTACATGGAGCGCCCGACGGGCGAGCTCGACGCCGAGGGCAAGCCGAGGACGCAGCGCGCCAACCTGCCCGAGGACCTGCCGCCGGACGAGCTCACCGAGGAGATCGCCGAGAAGCTGTTCTCGGTGCCGCAGGAGGGCCGCTCGCTGGGCACCGACCCGGTGACCGGGCACGAGATCGTCGCCAAGGAGGGGCGGTTCGGGCCGTACGTCACCGAGATCCTGCCCGAGGACGCCCCGAAGAAGACCAAGCCGCGCACGGGCTCGCTCTTCAAGGACATGTCCCTGGAGACGATCACCCTCGACGACGCGCTCAAGCTGCTCTCCCTGCCGCGTCTGGTGGGCACGGACCCGGAGTCCGGCGAGGAGATCACCGCGCAGAACGGCCGGTACGGGCCCTACCTCAAGAAGGGCACCGACTCGCGCTCGCTGACCAGCGAGGACCAGTTGTTCACCGTCACGCTCGACGAGGCGGTGGAGATCTACAAGCAGCCCAAGCAGCGCGGTCGGCGCACCGCCGCCGCCACGCCGCCGCTGCGCGAGCTGGGCGAGGACGCCTCGACCGGCAAGAAGATGGTGATCAAGGACGGCCGGTTCGGCCCCTACGTCACGGACGGCGAGACCAACGCCTCGCTCCGCAAGGGCGACTCGGTCGAGGAGATCACGGACGAGCGCGCCTCCGAGCTGCTCGCCGAGCGCCGCGCCAAGGCCCCGGCCAAGAAGAAGGCCCCCGCCCGCAAGCCGGCGGCGAAGAAGGCCCCGGCGCGGAAGGCCCCGGCCAAGTAGCCCCGTCCGACTGCTCGAACGGCGCTTCCGCTCGGTCCACGTGAGCGGGAGCGCCGTTCGTGCACCCGCAGGCCATTCTGCGTGAGCGGTGCTGTCGCTCACCAGGTGTGAGCGAGAGTGCCGTTCGCTCAGGTGAGCAGGGACTTCACCGCCGCGGAGAGGCGCTTGCCGTCGGCGCGGCCCTGGGCGGCGGCCTGCGCCTTCTTCATGACCTGCCCCATCTGCCGCGGGCCGGGCTTCTCGCCGGTCTCGGCCTCGACGTCGGCCACGGCCTGCTGCGCGAGGGCGGCCAGCTCGTCGTCGCCCAGCTGCCGGGGCAGGTAGCGGGCCAGGACCTCGCCCTCCGCCTTCTCCTGCGCGGCCAGCTCCTCGCGACCCGCCGCCGAGAACGCCTCCGCGGACTCGGCCCGCTTCTTGGCCTCCTTGCGGATCACGCCGAGCACCTCGTCGTCGGAGAGCTCCCGGTGCGCCTCGCCGGCGACCTCGGCGTTGCCGATCGCGGTCAGGGTCATCCGCAGGGTGCCCTTCACCAGCTCGTCGCGGGACTTCATCGCCGCGGTCAGGTCCTTCCGCAGCTGCTCCTTGAGGGTGCTCACGGGCGTGCACGCTAGTCGAACGGCGAGGGTCCGTACCCTGGGACACGTGAACAGCCTCGCTCGCCTGGCCATCGGCGCCGTCACCACCGGCGCCGCGGGGATCGCCTACGCGGCCGGGTACGAGCGACGTCGCTGGACGCTGCGCGAGGCCACCGTGCCGGTCCTGCCGGAGGGCAGCCGGCCGCTGACGATCCTGCACGTCTCGGACCTGCACCTCACGCCGGGCCAGGAGAGCAAGAAGCGCTGGGTCGCCGAGCTGGCCGCGCTGGAGCCGGACCTCGTCGTCGACACGGGGGACAACCTGGCGCACCCGCGGGCCGTGCCCGGCGTCCTGGCCGCGCTCGGGCCGCTGCTCGAGAAGCCGGGCCTGTTCGTGTTCGGCAGCAACGACTACTTCGGCCCCACCCCGAAGAACCCCGCCCGCTACCTGCGCAGCTCGGACCGCCGCATCCACGGCGAGCCGCTGCCCTGGCGGGACCTGCGGGCGGCGTTCGTCGAGCGCGGTTGGCAGGACGCGACGCACCAGCGGCTGTTCCTCGACGTCGACGGCCGGCGGATCGGCGTCGTCGGGGTCGACGACCCGCACCTGTCGCTGGACCGCTACGACAGCGTCTCCGGCCCGATGACGGCCGACCTGCGGCTCGGGCTGACCCACTCCCCCGAACCGCGCGTGCTCGACGGGATGGCGGCCGACGGCGTCGACCTCGTCCTGGCCGGCCACACGCACGGCGGGCAGCTGCGCCTGCCCGGGTACGGCGCGATCGTCACCAACTGCGGGATCGACCGCTCGCGCGCCCGCGGCGCCTCCCGCTGGGGCGCCCACACCTGGCTGCACGTCTCGGCCGGGATGGGCACCTCGCCCTACGCGCCGGTGCGCTTCGCGTGCCCACCGGAGGCCAGTCTGCTGACCCTCGTGCCCCGCCCGGCCGGCGCCGACGCCGCAAGGGCCACCCCCGCGCAGGCCGCCGGAACCGTCGGGTAGAGTTCACCACGGCTCAGCGGGAAGCCGCGGGCCCTCGGGGTGTGGCGCAGCTTGGTAGCGCGCTTCGTTCGGGACGAAGAGGTCGCAGGTTCAAATCCTGTCACCCCGACAGAAGTCGAAGGCCCAGGTCGGCAGACCTGGGCCTTCGTCATTGTTGACCTGAAGTCCGGTCGAGCTCGTAGCGTCGCCGGCATGACCGAGCCGGGAGCCCGCGCGGCCGCGCAGGCGGCGCACGAGGCGGCGGGCTTCGACCCCGCCGCCTTCTTCGCGGCCGCGGGGATCGAGGCCGCCGGGGGTTGCGCCTTCCCCGGCTGCGATCCCCCCAGCTGGATCGACCTGGATCGAAGACCGCGACGAAGACCACCCCTCCTCCAGCCGGTCGGCTGACCCGCACGACACCGGTCTGCCTGCCCGACGGAGCGCTCCGCGGACGCGGACGACGGAGGCCCGAATCCGTGGATCCGGGCCTCCGTGTCGAGGGCTCAGCTCTCGCAGGCCACACCGTCGCCGTCGCGGTCCAGCCCGCTGCGGTAGCCGGGCTCTCCGGCGTGGAGCGGGGCGGCGCCGGCAGCCTTGGCCGCGGAGCAGTTCGCGTAGTAGGCGGAGCCGCGCGACGACGGCGCCTCGACGACCGGTGCCGGGGCAGCGGGTCGCGGCGCGGCCACCAGCGGGCGCGGCGCGTCGACGCGCGGCGCGTCCGCCACCGGCTCCTCCACGACAGGAGGAGCAGCAGCGGGGGCGGCGGCGGGGACCGGCGGGGCGTCGGCCTCACCGAGCACGATCGGGTCGCCGGCGGCCGCCAGTGCCGCGGCGCCCGGCAGCTGCGTGGTCACGGTCCCGGCCGCCACGCCCGCGACCGAGCCCGTCGAGGGGCCCAGCACCACGTTCGTGAAGCCCGCGGCCGCGAGCACCTCGCGGGCCTGCGGATCGGCCATCCCGACCACGTTCGGCACGGTGAGCAGGGCCGGCGCGACCGGCCCCGGGGCGGCGGGCTGGACCACGGCCGCGGGCTGGGGCGCGCGGGCGGCCCCGGTGAGGGCGAACACGGTCATGAGCACGCAGATCACCGTGCCGATCCCGCCGAGCACCAGGCCGGCGCCGCTGCGGCCCGCCGTGACCGCGCGGCCGTCGCGGAACCGCGCGCGTCCCGTGCGGGAGAGCAGCAGGGCGGGCACCGTCACGAGCAGCCCGACGATCGGCGCCCACCCGACGACGAGACCGACCAGGCCGAGCACGAACCCGGCCGTCGCGGGGCGGTTGCCCTGCCGGGGCGGGGTCGGTGGCATCGGGGTCCACGGCTGCGTCGCGGTCATCGGGGTCCTCTCCGGGTCCTGGAGGTGCGAACGGCGGTGTGCCGCACCACTGAACGGACCATCGGAGGAGTCGCGACGCCGTTACCGAACGTCATCAGAAATGACGACGGCCNCCTCCCGCTCCGTCCCGGAACTCACCCCAGAGCGTCGGCCGGGGTGAACTTCTCGCGGTGGATGTGCCGCGGGGCCATCCTGCGGCGCTTGAAGGCCTTGACCCCCGCCTCCACCATCGCCGGCGGGCCGCACAGCCAGCCCGACCAGCCGCGGGCGCTCGGGACGTCCTCGACGAAGGCGTCCGTCGGGAAGCCCGAGCGGTGCTCCGGCGCCGGCTCGTCGGACAGCACCGGTACGAAGCGGAAGTTCGGGTGCTCCTCGGCGAGCTCGGCGAAGCGGTCCCCGTCGTAGAGGTCCGCCGCACCACGCACGCCGTGGTAGAGCAGCACCTCCCGCGAGGGGTGCCGGGCCAGCGCGGTGCGGGCGATCCCGACCAGTGGGGCGAGGCCGGTGCCGCCGCCGACGAGGACCATCGGGCCGCCGTCGTCGTCGGCCTCCGGCGGGAGGTGGAAGTCGCCGAGCGGGCCGGCCGCCTGCACCTCGTCGCCGACCGCCAGCGCGTCGAACAGCCAGCCCTCGGTCGCCACCCCGCCCGGCACCCGCCGGACGTGCAGCTCGAGCACCTTGTCCTCGTCCGCCGTGTTGGCCAGCGAGTACTGCCGGCGGGCCCCCGACCCCGGGACGACCAGCTCGACGTACTGCCCCGCCGAGAACTCCAGCGGCTCGGGCAGGCCGAGCAGGATCCGCCGCGTGTCGCGGGCGATGTCCGCGACCTCCAGCACGGTGGCGGTCAGGTCCCGCAGCGCGTGGGTCGTGCGGTCACCGGCCCCGCCCACCTCGACGTCCGACCGCGGGCGGGCCTGGCACGCCAGCGCCAGACCGGCCGCCCGCTCGTCGGCGGTCAGGGTGTCGAACGGGGAGTCGCGGTGGTCGACCTCCCCGCCGACGACCTGCAGCTTGCAGGTGCCGCAGGTCCCCTGGTTGCAGGAGTTCGGCATCCACAGCCCGGCGCGCAGGCACGCGTCGAGCAGGCTCTGGTCGGCGGCGCACTCGACCCGGCGGCCGCCGACGGTCACCGCGAAGCCCATCTCAGACCTCCCAGGTGACGTGCAGGCTCGTCGGCCCGCGGAAGCCCCAGCCCCAGAAGTCGACGCCCTCGCCGGTGTCGCGCTCGAGGTTGGGGATCGCCTCGAAGAGCTCCTCGAGCGCGATCCGCATGACGTGGTTGGCGAAGTAGATGCCCGCGCACGCGTGGCTGCCGGCGCCGAAGGCCAGGTGCGGCAGCGGCGGGCGGTGCAGGTCGTAGGTCGACGGCGCGTCGTAGAGGCCCGTGTCGTGGTTGGCCGACCCGTAGGACAGCATCACGGGGGTGCCGGCCGGGATGTCGACGCCGGCGACGGTGACGTCCTTGGTGGAGATGCGCGCGGTGGCCGACCAGATCGGCGAGGTCCAGCGCATGCCCTCGGAGATCGCCCGCGGGATCAGCGTCGGGTCGTCGACGACCTCCTCCATCTGCTCGGGCCGGGAGAACAGGCCGACGAGCGTGGAGGCCATGCCGTGGCCCGGCTCCTGCATCGCGCCGAGCAGGTAGACGTAGATCGTCGGGTAGATGTACTCGCGGTCGCGGGTCTGCCCGGGCGGCATGCCGTCGTGCAGCCAGTGCGAGATCGCGCTGTCGTCCGGCTCGACGATCCACTTGTCGATCAGCGGGTCGACGATCGCCCGGATCTCGGCCTTGGCCTCGTCGCCCTCGCGGAAGCCCTCGGGGTTGGCGAACTCGCCGTCCTCGGTCATCGCGGCGTTGGTGAAGGAGCGGTTCAGCTTGGCGAACCACTCGCGGAGCTTGTCGGAGTCGACCGACTGCAGGCCCAGGAGGTCGCCGAGCGCCCGCACGCTGACCGGCTCGCAGAACTGGGAGACGAGCTCGGCACGGCCGTCGTTCTCGAACTGCTCGAGGTAGCGGCGCGCGATCGGCCGGACCAGGTCGTCGATCCAGCGGTCCACCTCGACGGGCTGCAGCGCCGGCTCGACCATCGACCGCAGGTCCGCGTGGATGTCGCCGTTGACCCCGATGATCGCCGGGTGCCCGAAGGTCCGCCCACCGGCCGGGGTGATCACACCCTCGAAGTCGGGGCTGGTCGCGACCTCGCGGCACACCTCGGCGGTGGAGGCGACGTAGGACCCCAGCACCGGCACGTAGGCCAGCGGCGCCTCGGCCCGCAGCCGCTCGTAGACCTTGTAGGGGTTGCGCTCGAGCTGGGTCATGGTGACGTCGTCGAGCCAGGACAGGTCGGGCTTCTCGGTGGTCGTCATCGACCGTCTCCTCCCACAGCGGTGTCCGGGTGGCGTGTCCGGGTCGGACGGGAAGGTAGGCAGCGACCACGGCCGACGGCGACACTCCTCGCGCGGAGCCGGGACGGATCGCGCGACGAGTTCGCGAGGTCACTCTCAGGTACGCTCGGCCCCATGTCGGCACGGCGTCGTGCAGAACCCCGGGACTGGGACCAGGCCTCCCGGGCGGTGGCGCAGGCGTACTTCCCGCACGAGCTGACGCCGCTCGGCGGGGGCCGCGACCCCCGCCTCACGCTCACCACGCTCGATCTCGGTGCCGTGCTCGTCGGGCACGTGGGCTGGGGCGCCGACGTCCGGATCGCGTGCGACTACCCGGGCTCCTACGAGATCAACCTGCCGCTGACCGGGCACCTGGAGAGCCGCGGCCGGCACGGCCCGGTCGTCTCGCTGCCGGGGCAGGCCACGGTCTTCCGCGCCGACACGCCGTCGCTGATCAGCCACTGGGACGCCACCTGCACGGTCCTCGGCGTGAAGTTCGACCAGGCCTGGCTCGACCGGGAGGCCGAGCGGGTGCTGGGCGACGACCGGGTGACGGTCCGGGGCCTGCTGCCCGACCAGGTGAACCTGGCGGCCGGGCCGGGGCGGTCGTGGCGCCAGCTCGTCGGCAGCCTGGCCGCCCACCTGCGCGGCCCCGACCTCTTCGGCGGCTGCGGCCCGGTGAAGGAACAGCTGGCCGGGGCGATTGCCGCCGGCTTCCTCCTGGCGAGCTGCCCGGACGCCGGCGCGGGCGCGCCCGCGCGCCCGCGGATCGTCGGGCGCGTGATCGACCAGCTGCACGACGACCCGGGCCGGGCCTGGACCGCCGGGGACATGGCGGCGGTGGCCGGCACGAGCGTGCGGCGCCTGCAGGAGGGCTTCCGGGAGTGGGTCGGCTGCACGCCGACCGAGTACCTGACCGGGATCCGGCTCCAGCGCGCCCGCGCCGACCTGCTCGCCGACCCCGCGCTCACCACCAGCGAGGCGGCCGCCCGCTGGGGCTTCTCCAGCGCGAGCCGGTTCGCCGCCGCCTACCGCCGCCGCTACGGCCACCCGCCGTCGCAGGCCCGGGGCTAGAGCTCCCCGGTCTCCAGCAGGGTCTTGAGGTCCGCCAGCAGCCGCGGCCAGCCCTGCCCCACCATCTCGACGACCCGGCTGCCGGGCTCGAAGTCCGCGTGCACGACCGTCAGCCGGACGACGTCGCCTTCCGGGTCGATCTCGAAGGTCACCCGCGAGCGGCGCTCGGCGGCGATGCGGGCCCGGGTCTCCTCGTCGATCCCGGCGGCCGCGGCCCACTCCGGGGTGAAGGTGTGCCAGGTGTAGGCGAGCCGGCGCGGCGGGTCCGCCTCCAGCACCACCTGCTCCGGGTCGACGGTCTCGCGGCCGTTCTCCTCCCAGACCATCGGCGCCCCCTTGCGCCACTCCGTGCGGAACGCCACGCCCCAGTACCGCCGGGTGAAGGCGGGATCGGTGAGCGCCTCCCACAGGCGCTCCGGGGTGGTGCGGACGTAGGTCGTGTACGTGAACTCGGTGGGTGACACGGGTGCTCCCTCCAACGCCTCGCGGAGGTCGGCGACGGCCCGGACGCGCTCCCGGGCGTACCGGCCGATCCACCGGTCGGCGATCAGGTCGATGGGTGCGGCGTCGAGGTGGTGCAGCTTCTCCCGTCCCCGGCGCCGGGTCGTGACGAGACCCGCGGCCTCCAGCACCGCGAGGTGCTTGGTCACCGCCTGCCGGGTCATGTCGAGCCCCGCGCACAGCTCGCGCAGCGTCTGGCCGTTGCGCAGCCGCAGGCGGTCCAGGAGCGCCCGGCGGTGCGGATCGGCGAGCGCGCGGAACACCTCGTCCATCCCCACCTCCACGAGCAACCCTGAGGTTGCCCGTTATAGGCAACCAAGCAGTTGCCTGTCAAGAGCGGGAAGAGGGGGCGGGCGCACGGCCCGCCCCCTCGGTCCGCGAGGAGGGGTCAGCCCTTCTCGGCCAGCTCCTTCTCGTACTTCGCGGTCATGTGGTCGACGGCGGCGAGCTGGGTCGCGGCGTGCTCCTCCCGGGTGTCGAGCGCCCGCTTCTTCGCCGCGAGGGTGCTCTCGGCCTGCCCCTGGAAGTGCGGGAACACCTGCTGCGCGATGAGCTCGTAGGAGCGCCTCGTGGCCTCCGGGTTCGCCCAGTCGTGCCCCAGCAGCAGCATGCAGCCGAAACCGCCGTTGCTCTGGTCCCACAGCCGCTGGACCTGCGCGCGGGCGTCCTCGACCGTGCCGATCGCGCCGATGCCGGCCTCGTTGATGAAGTCGATCATGCCCTTGATGTCCGTCGAGTCGCCGACGTCCATCTGCGGGAAGGCCGCGACCTTCTGGAAGTAGTTGAACCAGGGCACGATGCCGAACTCGACGTCGCGGTACGCCTGCTCCTTGGTCTCCGCGATGTGCATCAGCCCGACGAGCCGCCAGCCCGAGCGGTCCGGCGTCGGCTGGCCGAAGTGCGCGGCCCGCTCCTCGACGACGCCCCAGTGGTGGGCCAGGGCGTCGAACCCGTCCTGGGTGAGCGTGGCGCCGATGGACAGCAGGCCGGTGCCGTAGCGGCCGGCGAGCCGGGGACCGGTGGGCGAGGCGACCGCGGCGACGGCGACGTCGAAGCGCGGGTCGGTGTACGGGCGCAGCTGCAGCTGGGCGTCGATCAGGTTGTGGGTCTTCGTCTGCTGCGTGACGGACTCGCCGGCGAGCAGCCGCATGATGATGTCGAGGTTGACGTCGAGCAGCTCGCGCGTGTCGGTCGGGTTCAGCCCGATCATCGCCGAGTCGGTGGGCAGCGAGCCGGGGCCGACGCCCAGCATCGTCCGGCCGCGGGTCAGGTGGTCGAGCATGACCATGCGGTCCGCCACCCACAGCGGGTTGTGGTAGGCGATCGAGGTCACGCCGGTGCCCAGCTTGATGTTTCGGGTGCGCTCGGCGGCGGCCGCGATGAAGATCTCGGGCGACGCGATGATCTCGCTGCCCGCGGAGTGGTGCTCGCCGATCCAGGCCTCGTCGTAGCCCAGCCGGTCCAGGTGCGTGACGAAGTCGAGGTCGCGCTGCAGGGCGAGCGTCGGGTTCTGTCCGGGCACGTGGAAGGGGGCGAGGAAGGTGCCGAACCGCAGTCGGGTCACGGGATGCTCCTGATCGTCGTCGATCCTCACTGCTCGCACCGCGCAGGGGGGCGCGGGGAGGGGCACCGTCGATCGTGCGGTGCATCACGGGTCGCACCGTGTCCGAGAATCGGACACCCCCGGGTCACCCCGACCCCGGCACTCCCCCGGGTGACGGCGCGCCGGCCTCGGCGGCGGAGGGTGACCGCGGAGTGACCGACACGATGGACACCCGTCCCAGACGGGTGTCTTGATCGTCCACTACTGTCGCCGCCCATGGGACATCGCGAGGACCTGCTGGACGGCGCCGCCGACTGCCTGTACGAGAAGGGCTTCGGCCGGACGACCGCCCGGGACGTCGTCGCCGTCTCCGGCACCAACCTCGCCTCGATCGGCTACCACTTCGGCNCGCGGTGCGCAGCACCGCGGCCTGGGAGGAGGCGCTCGACCGGGCGCTCGCCGGGGTCGACCCGACCTCCTCCCCGGAGGAGCGGGTCGCCCAGACGTGGACCGCCGTGGTGGACCTGTTCACCCGTGAGCGACGACTGTGGGTCACCTACGTGGAGTCCCTCGCCGAGTCCGCCCGCGCGCCCCGGCTGCACGACGCGCTCGTGGGCGCACAGCGCCGCACCCGCGAGGAGCTGGCGTCGATGTTCCACGCCCTGCCGGAGGACCCCGCCGAGGCCGACCACCGCACCCGCGTGCTCGGCGGCTTCTACCAGGCGCTGCTCACCGGGCTGATGGTGCAGTGGGTGGTCGACCCGGAGGACGCCCCGTCGGGTGCCGACGTCGCCGAGGCGATCGGAATGCTCGTCGGCTCCCCCGAGCTCGCCGCCCCTGAGCCGGCGAACATCTGAGCCGGGCGGGCACGGCGCCCGTCGGCGCCCGTCGGCGCCGGTCGGCGCCGGTCGAGGCGGTCAGCGGTCCGGCCGCCCGATCCCGAAGGCGTAGAGCACCCCGAGCGCCGCGAGCGGCGGCAGCCCGGTCCACAGGAACCACGGGTAGAGCAGCTCGCCGGTGGTGATCGAGACGATCCCCCACGCGACCAGGTTCACGACCGCGATCGTGGTGAAGATGATCGTGAGGACCCGCATCGCCGTGCCGCCGCCGGTGTCGGAGAAGACCCGCCGCCGGGCTCCCGCCTCGGGCAGCCGGGCCGGCGCCACCGGCAGGTCGCGGACCAGCCGGTCCAGGTCCCCGCGGGTCCTGGCCTCCCACACGTCCCGCGAGCGGGTGTCGTACTCGCCGAGGTCGAGCAGGCCCTCGCCCTGCGCCCACTGCAGGTGCCGCGCGGCCCGTGCGCGGTCGGCGTCGGAGACACGCATGTCCTCGGGGCGCACCGGCTCGCTCACGACTCCATGCTGCCCGTCCGGGCGGTGTGCGGGATCAGGGATCGCCCGGATGCGCGCCGCCGCCCGGCCGGCGCCGACGAGCCGTGCTCCGCGAGCGGCCGGCCGACACGCCCGAGGAGGAGGCCGGCGCACCTGCGCCGCGCTCGCCGCGATCGACCGCCTGCGGCCCACCGGGCTCATCGTGCAGGATCGGTGAGGTGAGTACGGCAGTCCCGGACCATCCCGCCGCCCCCGTCCCCGAGCGGCTCTTCGACGACGAGCGCGAGCAGCGCTGGCGCGCCCGCTTCACCGCGGTCCGCATGTCCCGGCCGGCCTGGGCGCTCGACGCGCCGGACCGCAGCGTGTACTCCTCGAACGCCAGCGGCACGACGCAGGTGCACACCTGGGACCGGGCGACGGGCCTGCACCGGCAGGTCACCGACCGGCCCGCCGGCACCCACTTCGCCACGCTCCCGCCGGACGGCGAGCACGTCTGGTGGTTCGCCGACACGGACGGTGACGAGTTCGGCCACTGGGTCGCCGAGCCCTTCGCCGGCCTGCCCGCGGGCGACCGGCCCGCGAACCCGCTGCCGGGGGTCGAGGACGGCTACCCCGCGGGCCTGGACATCGGCCGCGAGCTCGTCGTCGTCGGCACGTCGACGGACGCGGGCACCTCGATCTGGCTGCACCGGCGCGGCTCCGCCGAGCCCGCGACCCGGATCTACCACCACGCCGAGGACGCCGGTGTCGGCGGCCTCTCCGAGGACGAGACGCTGGTCGCGATCAGCCACTCCGAGCACGGCGACTCCCGGCACCCCGCCCTGCGGGTCGTGACCGTCGACGGCGGCCTCGTCGCCGAGAAGTCCGACGGCGCGGGCAAGGGCCTGAGCCCGATCACCTTCGCCCCGGTGCGCGGCGACCAGCGGCTGCTGGTGGGCCACGAGCGCCGCGGCCGCGAGGAGCTGCTGATCTGGGACGTCGCCGCGGACACCGAGACCGAGCTCGACCTGGGCCTGCCGGGCGAGGTCGACGCGGACTTCTACCCGGACGCCTCGGCACTGCTGGTCTGGCACACGCACGCCGCGCGCACCCGCCTGCACCGCTACGACCTGGCCACCGGCGCCCTCACCGAGCTGCCCACCGCGCCGGGCTGCGTCGGCTCGGCCGACGTCCGGCCCGACGGCACGGTGGAGTACTCCAGCTCGTCCGCCGCCACCCCGTCGGCCGTGCGGGCGCTGCACCCGGACGGCACGGACCGGCGCCTGCTCACCCCGCCCGGTGAGCCCGCACCGGGGTCCGTGCCGGTGGAGGACCTGTGGGTGGACGGGCCGGGCGGGAAGGTCCACGCGCTCGTCGCCCGTCCCGTGCCTTCTCCCACCCATCCCGAGGGCCCCTTCCCGGCGGTGTTCGCGCTGCACGGCGGCCCGCACGCCGCGGACGAGGACCGGTTCTCCGCCGCCCGCGCCGCCTGGGTGGACGCCGGGTTCGCCGTCGTCGAGGTCAACTACCGCGGCTCCACGGGCTACGGCTCGCTCTGGCGGGACGCGATCGAGGGCCGGCCGGGCCTCACCGAGCTGGAGGACGTGGCCGCGGTGCACGACGCCGTCGTCGCCGCCGGGCTGGCGGACCCCGCCCGCACGGTGGTCGAGGGCTGGTCGTGGGGCGGGTACCTGGCGCTGCTCGCCGCGGGCACGCAGCCCGAGCGGTGGGCCGCCGCGATCGGCGGGGTGCCGGTGGCGGACTACCTCGCCGCCTACGCCGACGAGATGGAGCAGCTGCGCGCCTTCGACCGGGCCCTCTTCGGCGGGGCGCCCGAGGAGGTGCCGGAGCGCTACCGGGAGGCGTCGCCGCTGACCTACGTCGGCGAGGTGCGTGCCCCGGTGCTGGTGCTGGCCGGGGAGAACGACCCGCGCTGCCCGATCCGGCAGATCGACAACTACCTCGACGCCCTGCGCGAGCGCGGCGACCTGCCCTACGAGGTGGCGCGCTTCGACGCCGGGCACGGCTCGCTCGTCGTCGCCGAGACGCTGCGGCACGTGGCCACGGAGATCGACTTCGCCCGACGGGCCCTGGAGAGGATCACGGTCGCGCGCACCTAGGCGTCACGTCCGTGTAGCGGTCCCGTAACGCGCCGCCGCCACGATGGGGGCGAATCGGCAAGGAGGCGGTCGCGGTGGCGCTCTGGCGCGTGCACGTGGAGCTGGAGGACCGACCCGGCCGGCTCGGTGAGCTGGCCACGGCGGTCGGCCGCTCCGGGTGCAACATCCTCTCGCTGCACGTGGTGGGGGAACCGGCCGACGACGGGTCGGTCACGGACGAGCTGCTGGTCGAGGTCCCGGACGGGATCGACCCGGCGAGCGTGGTGGCGGCACTGGAGCGGGCCGGGATCCCGTGCACGCTGCTCGTGCGGGCGGACGCGACCGAGCTCGCCGACACCGCCACCACCGCGCTCGCCCTGGCCCGGATGGTCGCGGCCGATCCGGGCAGTGCGCCGCAGGCCGTCGCCACGCTGCTGCGGGCGCGGATCGTGGAGTTCGGCGCGCCGGTCCGCGGCGGGCACGTGCACACGCTGCGGGTCGGTACCGCGCAGGTGCACCTGGGCCGCTCCTGGCCCTTCACCGCCACGGAGCTGTCCCGGGCCGCCGCGCTGCTCGAGCTCGCGGCGCAGCTCTCGCTCGTCGGGGCACCCGCGCGGGTGGTCGCCCACCAGGACCCGATCCTGCTGCTGGTCGACGGCTCGGAGGTCCGGGTGCGGACGGCCGCGCCGGCCGACGGCCCGCTGGTCGCGGCGCTGCACGCCCGCTGCTCGCCGGAGACGCGCAGCGCCCGGTTCCTCTCGGCGTCCCCGCGGCTGGACCCGGACGAGCTGGACACCCTCGTCGGGGCGCCGCACACGACGTTCGGCCGCGGGGCGCAGCGCACGGTCCTCGCCCTCACCACGGACGGCGGCAGCGCGGTCGGGATGGTCAACGTCGAGCGCACGGCCGCCGCCGCGGCCTCGTTCGCCGTGGTCGTCGAGGACGCCTGGCAGGAGCGCGGGCTGGGCACGGCACTGGTCCGCCGCGCCGCCGAGGTGGCCGTGGAGCAGGGCAGCGAGGAGCTCGTGGCGACCACGCCCACGCGGAACATGCGGGTGGTCACGCTGCTGCGCCGGGCCGGTCTGCGTCCCACCGCGGAGCTCACCGGCGGGATGCTGCACGTCCGGGCCGCGCTCAGCCCGGTCGTCACCCGCGTCGGCTGAGGCCCGTGAGCGGCGTGCGATCATCGCCGCCCACGACCGCGTCAGAGCAGGTCGAGGACCTTCTCCGGCGGACGTCCCACCACGGCCCGGTCGCCGACGACGACGATCGGCCGCTCGATCAGGATCGGGTGGGCGGCGAGGGCGTCGAGCAGGGTGTCCCGGTCCGCGTCGGCGAGGCCGAGCTCCTTGTACAGCTTCTCGCCCGTCCGCACGATCGTCCGCGGGTCGTCCGTGCCGAGCTGCGCGAGCACGCGCTCCAGCGCGGCCCGGTCCGGCGCGTCGTCGAGGTACCGCACGACGGCCGGGTCCACGCCGCGCTCGGCGAGCAGCGCCAGCGCACCGCGGCTCTTCGAGCAGCGCGGGTTGTGCCAGATCGAGACGGCCTCCTGGGGCCCGGCGTCGGTCATGCGCCGAGCCTAGATTGACCGGCATGACGCCTCCCACCACCGGCGTGCTGGTCTTCGACGGCCGCTGCGGCTTCTGCACCCGCACGGTCGGCTGGCTGCGCCTGCTCGACCGGGACGCGCGGATCACCACGCTCCCCTACCAGCAGGCGGGCGCCCCGGAACGGGCGGGCGCGACGACCGCGGCGTGCGCCGAGAGGGTCCACTTCGCCGCCGGCGGGCGCACGGTCACGGGCGCCGCGGCCGTCAACGCCGCGGTGGCGGTCGCGCTGCGCACCGACCTGCCCGAGCGGCTCTACTCCCGCACCGCGCCGGTGCAGGACCGGGTGTACGCCTGGATCGCCAGGCACCGCGGGCGGTTCCCGGGCATCACGCCCTGGTGCGAGCGGTACCCGGAGGCGTGCTCGGATCCGAGCCGCAGTAGGGAACCATGACGCGCGAAAACCTGCACCGTTTTCGCGTTATGGAACCATGATGCGCCGAAACAGGCTCGAACTCGACACTGTGGAACCACAATGCGAGCGAGCGACTGGCATCCTGAAGCCACGCTGAGTGAGCGACCCGGCGGCGGCCGGTGCTCGGGCAGACTGGGGCGCGATGAGCGAGATCCCGTCCCCGCACCGCTCCGGCGGGTCGCGGTGAGCGCGCCCCCGGGGCCCTTCCCGCCCGCCGTCCCCACGGCCCGTCCCGGCTCCGGTCCGCCGCCCCCGCGCACCCCCGAGCCCGGCGACAGCGGGCGTCGCCCGCGGCCCCGGCGCGGGCCGGGCGCGCGGATCCTCGGCGCGGTCCTGCTCGCGCTCGGCGCCTCGGTCTTCACCGTGCCGGACCTGTGGTTCGGGCTCGACCGGTGGAGCCCGTTCACCCAGATCGTCGCGTTCCGGGCGATCCTGCTGGTGGTCGTGACCGTCGTCGCGCTCGCGCTGGTGCTCGTCACCTTCGGGATGCGCCGCGCCTGGCCCTTCCCGCTGGCCATGCTGGTCGTGGTCGCCGTGACGGCGTCGACCATGGTGCCGCGGCTCGCCGCCGACCCGCTCCCGACGGCAGGCACCCCGGTGACGGTGCTCTCCTTCAACGTCTACACGGGCGACGCCGACGTCCGCGCCCTCGCCGACGTGATCCGTCGGGAGCGGCCGGACCTCGTCGCGCTGCCCGAGGCCGGGGAGCGCTACCGGCAGAAGCTCGCGCCGCTGGTCGAGGACCTCGGGTACCGCACCGAGGCGTCCGTCGACCGCCGCTCGCAGGACGTCAACGGCGTGGTCGCGGCGGTGTCGCCGCGGTTCGGCGACGTGACCTTCGACATCGGGAAGATCACCCCGGACTCGCCGTTCCCGTACGTGCAGGTGTCCGGCGGCGAGATGGGCGGGCTGACCTTCGTCGCCTTCCACTCGGTCGCGCCCACCGCGGGCTCGGTCCCCCAGTGGCGGCAGGACCTCGACGGCGTGGCGCAGTGGTGCTCGGCGGCCTCGCCCGCGATCGTCGCCGGCGACTTCAACGCCACGCTCGACCACTCGGTGCTGCGGGAGGCCACCGCGAACTGCGGCGACGCGGCCTCGCAGCGCGGCTCGGCCCTCACGGCGACCTGGCCCACGTCGCTGCCGCGCTGGCTGGGCACGGAGATCGACCACGTGTTCGCCAACCAGGGCGCGACGGCCGACTCGTTCGAGGTGCTGGACCTGCCCGGCAGCGACCACCGGGCGATCCTGACCACCCTGCGGCTGCCCTGAGCGGGTCCCGTACGGCCGGGCGCGGCGATGGTGACGCCCGGCCCCGGGGTCACACCGGCTCGAGGTCGAAGGTCCCCAGGTCGAGGACGAAGCCCCTGATCTCCATGTCCGGCACCGTGAACGGGCTGTCCGTCAGGCGCGCCACGCCCTGCCGCACGCTCTCGGCCGGGTCGGCGAAGGAGCCGGGCGCCCACTCGGGGGCGGCGCCACACTCCTCCCGCAGCTTCGCCACGAACTCCGGGTCGGTGAACGTGGCCATGCCGCAGCCCTTGTGCTGCACCACGTAGACGGTCCGGGTGCCCAGCTCGCGCTGGCTGATCGTCACCGACCGCACCACGTCGTCCGTGACGATCCCGCCGGCGTTGCGCAGCACGTGCGCCTCCCCCGGCCGGATACCGAACAGCGCGACCGGGTCGATGCGCGCGTCCATGCAGGTCACGATCAGGGTGTGCAGCGAGGGCGGGGCGGGCAGACCCTGGGCGGCCTCGGCGCAGGCGGCGGCGCCCCCGTCGGCGTGGCGGGCGAGAAGCTCGTCGTTGCTCACGACACCCATGATCCGGGACGAGCCGGGGACGGGCGAGGCGTGGCGCCGCATCTCACGTCCCCGGATGTGCCTTCGCGGATGCACGAACGGCACTCCCGTGCGGGAGGTCCGCACAGGAGTGCCGTTCGTGCCGGGAAAGGCGCCGGATCAGACCTGGTCGGCGATGGTCTCCGCGATCTCGTAGGTGTTCAGCGCGGCGCCCTTGCGCAGGTTGTCGCCGCAGACGAACAGCTCGAGGGTGTTCGGGAAGTCCAGCGCCTGCCGGACCCGGCCGACGTGCGTCGGGTCCTGCCCGACGACGGCGGCGGGCGTGGGCCACACGCCGGCGGCCGGGTCGTCCTCGAGCACGATCGTGGGCTGCGCGGACAGCACCTTATGCGCCGCCTCGACCGTGACCTCGCGGGAGAAGGTGGCGTGCACGGCGAGCGCGTGCGTGGTGACCACGGGGACGCGCACGCAGGTCGCCGACACCCGCAGGTCCGGGATGCCCAGGATCTTGCGGGACTCGTTGCGGACCTTGAGCTCCTCGGAGGACCAGCCGTCGTCCTTGAGCGAACCGGCCCACGGCACCACGTTGAGTGCGAGCGGGGCCGGGAAGGGCGAGTCGCCGCCGAGGCCGGCCACGGCCTCCGCCACGTCGCCCGCCCTCTTGCCGACGTCCTTGCCCGCCACCGCGGACAGCTCTGCCTGCAGCCGGTCGATCCCGGGCTGCCCGGCGCCCGACGCGGCCTGGTACGAGGCCACGACCAGCGCCTCGAGCCCGAACTCGCGGTGCAGCGCGCCCATCGCGGCCATCATCGACAGGGTGGTGCAGTTGGGGTTCGCGACGATCCCCTTGGGCCGGTGCGCGGCGGCCTCGGCGTTGACCTCGGGCACCACCAGCGGCACCTCGGGGTCCATCCGGAAGGCGCCGGAGTTGTCGACGGCCACGGCGCCGCGGGAGGCGGCGATCGGGGCCCACTCCGCGGAGACCTCGTCCGGCACGTCGAACAGGGCGATGTCGACCCCGTCGAACACCTCGGGGGCGAGGGCCTGCACGGTGACCGCCTGCCCGCGGACCTGCAGCACCTTGCCGGCGGAGCGCGGGGAGGCGACCAGCCGGATCTCGCTCCACGGCACGGACTCGCGCGCGTCGATGATCTCGATCATGGTGGTGCCGACGGCACCGGTGGCGCCGACGATCGCGAGGACCGGGCCCGCGGCGTTCTCGGCAGCGTTGTCGGCCATGTCAGCGCCCCGTCCCGGCCGCGACGACGGCCTCTTCCTCGGAGTCGAGCTCGAACGCGGCGTGCAGCGCGCGGACGGCGCCGTCGAGCTGGTCGGACCTGCAGATCACCGAGATCCGGATCTCCGAGGTGTTCATGGTCTCGATGTTGATCCCGGCGTCGGACAGCGCCTCGCAGAACTTGGCCGTGACGCCCGGGTGGTTGCGCATCCCGGCGCCGACCAGCGAGACCTTGCCGACCTCGTTGTCGTAGACGAGCTCGGCGTAGCCGATCTGCTCCTTCGACTTCTCCAGCGCCGCGACGGCGGCGGGGCCGTCCGCCCGGGGCAGGGTGAAGGTGATGTCGGTCTTCTTGTCCGAGGCGTTGGAGATGTTCTGCAGCACCATGTCGATGTTGATCTCGGCATCGGCCACGACACGGAAGATCCGGGCGGCCATGCCGGGGGTGTCCGGCACGCCGGTCACGGTGATCTTGCCCTCGGACCGGTCGTGCGCGACCCCGGTGATGATGGGGTTCTCCAACGGAATCTCCTCGATCGAGCCGGCGACGAGCGTGCCGGGCTTCTCGTTGTACGAGCTGCGGACGCGCAGCGGGACGTTGTAGCGGCGGGCGTACTCGACGGCCCGCAGGTGCAGCACCTTCGCGCCGCACGCGGCCAGCTCGAGCATCTCCTCGTACGTCACGGTCTCGAGGTGGCGCGCCCGCGGCGCGATCCGCGGGTCGGCGGAGAAGATGCCGTCGACGTCCGTGTAGATCTCGCAGACGTCCGCGTCGAGCGCCGCGGCGAGCGCGACCGCGGTGGTGTCCGAGCCGCCGCGGCCGAGCGTCGTGATGTCCTTCGAGTCCTCGTTCATGCCCTGGAACCCGGCGACGAGCACGATCTGCCCCTCGGCCAGCGCGCTGCGCAGCCGGTGCGGGTTGACCTCGACGATCCGCGCGTCGCCGTGCTTGTTCGTGGTGAGCATGCCGGCCTGCGAGCCGGTGAACGAGCGGGCCTCGGCACCCAGCGAGTGGATCGCCATCGCGACGAGCGCGTTGGAGATGCGCTCGCCCGCGGTGAGCAGCATGTCCATCTCGCGCGGTGGCGGGGCTCCGGTGGAGACCTGCTCCGCGAGGTCCGTCAGCTCGTCCGTCGTGTCGCCCATGGCGGACACGACGACGACGACGTCGTGACCCTCCTTGCGGGTCCGGACGATGCGCTCGGCGACCTTCTTGATCCGCTCCGCGCTCTCGACCGACGATCCGCCGTACTTCTGCACGACGAGGGCCACTCCGACCTCCTGTCCGGCACCGGTCCGGTGCCTCGGTCCTCCGCCTCGGGGCGTGTTCGCACCGCTCTCCGGGCGCTGGTCGGAAGCCGAGGATACCGGCTGCGACGTGCAGGGCTCAGGTGTTCGACCGGTGTTTGACCGATACCACAGAGGCCCACGCCACGTTTGGCCCCGGGACCCGGGGGCAGAGCGCGGGCCCGTGCGGGAAACCACACCGTCGCATGCCGATGGGCAGGGGTCCGACGTGGCGGGGGATCCGGCAGGAGATCATGCACCGGTGAGCGCGACGGGCGGCGACGGGGGCGCGGAGGTGGCCGGGGGCCGGCCCGGGCCGCTGTCCGCCGAGCACCCGACCGAGCCGCTCGGGAGGGTGCACGCGCGCCGGCGCGCCCTCCCCGGGGTCACCCCCCGGGCGGTTTCCTGGGCGCCCTCCTGGGCAGCGGTGGGTCGTGCCCTGCTCCCGGCCGCGGTGTTCGTCGGCGTCCGCGCGGTCGGGATCGTGGTGCTCGCCATGGTCGCGACCCGGCAGGGCACCCGGCTCGGCGAGGAGCTCGGCTCGTGGGACGGGCAGTGGTTCCTCGGCCTGGCCCAGGGCGGCTACGACGGCGTGCCCGCCGGGCTGACCGACGCCTACGGCCACCGCAGCGGCGAGACCCCGCTCGCCTTCTTCCCCGGCTACCCGGCCACGGTCGCGGTCGTCCGCTTCCTCACCGGGCTGCCGCTGCTGCCGGCGGCGCTCACGGCCACGACGCTCGCCGGGATCGCGGCCGCCCACGGCGTCGCCCGGCTCGGCGAGCTGGTGCCCGGCGGGTCCCGGCGGGTGGGCCTGGTCCTGGTGGTGCTGCTCGCGAGCACCCCGATGGGCGTCGTGTTCTCGATGGCGTACTCGGAGGCGCTGTTCTGCGCGGCGGCCGTCTGGTCGCTGGTGTTCCTGCTGCGCCGGCAGTGGATCGCCGCGGGGCTCGCGGCGGCCGCGGCCTGGCTCGTCCGGCCGACGGCGGCGGCGCTGGTCGCGGCGGTCGGGCTGGCCGCGCTCGCCGCCGTCGACGCCCGGCGGGACGGGCTGCGCCCGTGGCTCGCCGCCCCGCTCGCGGCGGCCGGCCTCCTGGGCTACCTCGGCTACGTCGCCACCCGCACCGGCTCGCTCACCGGCTGGTTCGCCCTGCAGCAGCGCGGCTGGGACTCCCGGTTCGACGGCGGGCGGGCGACCGCCGCGTTCGCCGCCGAGGCGCTGGCCGACGCCCGCTCGGTCATGGAGGTCGCCACCGTCGGGATCCTGCTCGGGGCGATCGCGCTGCTCGCGGTGTCGGTGGCGCAGGCCGTGCGGGGCCGGCTGCCGTGGCCGTTGGTCGCCTACTCGGCCGTGGTGCTGCTGATGGACGTGGGCAGCAACGGCCTGATGGGTTCCAAGGCGCGGCTGCTGGTGCCCGCGTTCACCCTGCTGCTGCCGGTCGCCGTGGGCCTGGCGAGGCGCACCCCGGGCACCCGCGTGACCGTGCTGGTCGCCGCGGTGCTGGTCTCGGCCTGGTTCGGGGCCTACGCGCTGGCCGACTGGCCCTACGCGATCTGACCGCCCGGGCGGCGCTCAGCCGATCCGGCGGATCAGCCGCGTGACGACGGCGGTGATGATCCCCCAGATGATCGCCGCGGTGCCGTAGTTCAGGGTGACCGCGAGCTTCGGCTCCGCGGGCAGGAACAGGTTCCCGAGCCCGAGGTTGAAGTACTCCGCCAGGTCGGCGACGAAGATCGTGAAGCCGTTCTCGGGGTTCGCGTCGAGCAGGGTCAGCACGATGTGGACCACCAGGACCGCCACGATCAGCATCCCGACGATCCGGACCAGGGAGGCCAGCAGCCCTGCTCCGCGACGCACGGTCGTTCCCACCGCCATTGTGTTCCCTCCACGGCACGAGTTGCGCGCATCCTCTCAGAACGGGGGCCGTTCGGGCCGGTCGGCGCGCTCCCCCTATCGGGTGGCCCGAGGTCACGGGATGTGGCCGCCGTCATCGTGAGGGGGGCGGGGTTGCCGTGTCCCCAGGGTCGGGGGTTACAGTCGACGCATGGCGCGCCTGCTCCTTCGCCGCCGCGGCGGGGTCTGACCGACCGGCCCCTCGTCGCGGGTCTCTGGCGTGCCGCCGGTCGACACTCCCGGTAGCACCCCCAGAAGGAGCATGATCCCCGTGTCCATGTCGCCCGACGCCTACACCGCCTCCTCGGCCAGCAGGATCCGCACGCCCTCCGTACCGGCGCCCGCGGACCAGCCCGTGTGGAACCCCCAGAAGGGCTCCCATATGCCGATCGGGCGGTACAAGCCGTTCCACGAGCTGGTGGAGCCGGTCTCGCTGCCCGATCGCACGTGGCCCGACAAGCGGATCACGAAGGCCCCGCTCTGGTGCGCCGTCGACCTGCGGGACGGCAACCAGGCCCTGATCGACCCGATGAGCCCCGCGCGCAAGCGCCGCATGTTCGACCTGCTGGTCCGCATGGGCTACAAGGAGATCGAGGTCGGCTTCCCGGCCGCGAGCCAGACCGACTTCGACTTCGTCCGCGAGATCATCGAGCAGGACGCGATCCCGGAGGACGTCCGGATCCAGGTCCTGACCCAGGCCCGCCCCGAGCTGATCGAGCGCACCTTCCAGGCCTGCGAGGGCGCGCCGCGCGCCGTCGTGCACCTGTACAACTCCACCTCGGTGCTGCAGCGCCGCGTGGTGTTCCGCTCGGACCGCGCCGGGATCACCAAGATCGCCACGGACGGCGCCGAGCTGGTCCAGCAGTTCGGCGAGAAGTACCCCGACACCGACTGGCGCTTCCAGTACTCGCCGGAGTCCTACACGGGCACCGAGCTGGAGTACGCCGTCGAGGTGTGCAACGCCGTCAGCGAGATCTGGCGGCCCACGCCGGAGAACCCGATGATCGTCAACCTGCCGGCGACCGTCGAGATGGCCACGCCGAACGTCTACGCGGACAGCATCGAGTGGATGCACCGCAACCTGGCCCGCCGCGAGGGCATCATCCTGTCGCTGCACCCGCACAACGACCGGGGCACCGGCGTCGCGGCCGCCGAGCTGGGCTACCAGGCCGGGGCGGACCGCATCGAGGGCTGCCTGTTCGGCAACGGGGAGCGCACCGGCAACGTCGACCTGGTCACCCTGGGCATGAACCTGTTCACCCAGGGCATCGACCCGCAGGTCGACTTCTCCGACATCGACGAGGTCCGCCGGACCGTCGAGTACTGCAACCAGCTGCCCGTGCACGAGCGGCACCCCTGGGGCGGCGACCTGGTCTACACGGCCTTCTCCGGCAGCCACCAGGACGCGATCAACAAGGGCTTCGACGCCATGAAGGCGGAGGCCGCCGAGGCCGGGCACCCGGTGGACGAGCACCCGTGGGAGGTGCCGTACCTGCCGGTCGACCCGAAGGACATCGGCCGCACCTACGAGGCCGTGATCCGGGTGAACTCGCAGTCCGGCAAGGGCGGCGTCGCCTACATCATGAAGACCGAGCACCAGCTGGACATGCCGCGCCGGCTGCAGATGGAGTTCTCGAAGGTGGTCCAGGAGGTCACCGACTCCGAGGGCGGCGAGGTCTCGCCCAAGGAGATGCGGGACGTCTTCGAGACCGAGTACCTGACCCGCGAGACCCCGCTCAAGCTGATCCGGCACCGGCTGACCAGCGACGGCGAGGGCCGCGACGAGATCGTCGCGACCGTGCGCGTCGAGAACGACCTGCACGAGATCACCGGCAGCGGCAACGGACCGCTCGCCGCGTTCGTCGACGCGCTGGCCGGCATCGGGTTCGACGTCCGGGTCCTCGACTACCACGAGCACGCGATGGGCGGCGGCGACGACGCCCGCGCGGCCGCCTACGTCGAGTGCGCCATCGAGGACACCGTGCTCTGGGGCGTCGGGATCGACTCGTCGATCGTCGCCGCCTCCTTCAAGGCGCTGGTCTCGGCGATCAACCGCGCCCTCCGCTGAGCCCGGCGCGGGGGGCCCGTTCGGGCGCCCCGCCGGGCTGCGGACCGCCTCCGTGGCGTTCCCCGTGGACGCCCTCCCCGCCCTGCCGCGTGACCCCGCGGCCGGGCGGTGCGACGGCGGCGTGGGCGGCGACGATCTCGCCGTCCACGCCGCGGCCCGAGGGACCGGGGCGTCACCCGCCCGTCCCGGGCCTCCGTCCTCCCGCACCCCGACCGGACGTTCCTGTGTGTCAGCGGCCGAGGATCTCCGTCACCGAACCCGCGTGCTCCGGGGTGCCGACGGCCGCGCCGGCGGCCTCGTCGACCATGTCCGCGTCGACGTGGTGCGGGTGGATCCGGCCGTCGCGGATCTGCTCGGCCCAGTGGCAGGCCACCCGGTGACCCGGCGCCGCGCCCTCGAGCTGCCGCAGCTCGGGCCGCTCGGTGTCGCACCGCTCCGCCTGCTTCCACGGGCAGCGGGTGTGGAACCGGCAGCCGCTCGGCGGCGCCGCGGGCGAGGGCAGGTCACCGGCCAGCAGGATCCGCTCCCGCCGGTCCTCGGCCTCCGGGTCCGGCAGTGGCACCGCGGACAGCAGCGCCCGGGTGTAGGGGTGCTGCGGGTCGGCGTAGAGGTCCGTCGACGGTGCCTCCTCCACGATCCCGCCCAGGTACATCACGCCCACCCGGTCGCTGACGTGCCGGACCACCGCCAGGTCGTGGGCGATGACCAGGTAGGTCAGGCCGAGCTCGTGCTGCAGCCGGGACAGCAGGTTGAGCACCTGGGCCTGCACGGACACGTCGAGCGCGGACACCGGCTCGTCGGCCACGACCAGGTCCGGCTCCACGCACAGCGCCCGCGCGATCCCGATCCGCTGCCGCTGCCCGCCGGAGAACTCGTGCGGATAGCGGCGCAACGCCCCCTTCGGCAGCCCGACGGCGTCGACCAGCTCCCGCAGCCGCCTCCGGTCGGCCTCCGGGCCCTGCGACAGCCCGTGCGCCTTCATGCCCTCGGTGAGCAGCGACTCCACGGACTGCCGCGGGTCCAGGCTCGACATCGGGTCCTGGAACACCATCTGGAACCGGCGCCGGCGCCGCCGCAGCTCCTCGCCCTTCAGCTCGGCGATGTCCTCGCCGTCGAACCGGACCTGGCCGCGGGTGGGCTCGGTGAGCCTGAGGATCGCGCGGCCCAGCGTCGACTTGCCGCACCCCGACTCGCCGACGAGCCCGTACGTCTCGCCGCGGCGCACCGTGAGCGAGACGCCGTCGACGGCGTACACGTGCCCCACCGTCCGGCCGCGGAACACGCCCTGGGTGATCGGGAAGTGGACGGCGAGGTCCTCGACCTCCAGCAGGGCCGGGGCCGTCCCGTCCGCCTGCTCGCTCATGCCGCTCCCTCCGCGTCGGGGACGGGGTTGTGGCAGCGCAGGAGCCGGGTCCCGGCCTCCTCCGCCGCCGGGGTCACCCGGGCACACACGTCGAGGGCCCGCGGGCAGCGCGGCGTGAAGGCGCAGGCCCCGCCGTCCGGCGACGCCCAGGGCAGGTTGTCGTTGACCGAGCCGCGGATGGCGGCCAGGTCCTCCCCCGGTGCCCCGTCGAGCCGCGGGATCGAGCCGAGCAGCCCGTGCGTGTACGGGTGCCGCGGCTGCCGGAACAGCTCGTGCCGGTCGGCCCGCTCCACGATCCGGCCCGCGTAGAGCACGTTGACCCGGTCGCACAGCCCGGCGACGACGCCGAGGTCGTGCGTGATCATCACCAGGGCCGTCCCCGTCTCCGCGACCAGCTGCTCGAGCAGGTCGAGGATCTGGGCCTGGATGGTGACGTCGAGGGCGGTCGTCGGCTCGTCGGCGATCAGCAGGCGGGGCGTGCAGGCCAGTGCGATCGCGATCAGCGCGCGCTGCCGCATCCCGCCGGACATCTGGTGCGGGTAGGAGTCGAGCCGCCGCGTCGGGTCGGGGATGCCGACCCGGTCCAGCAGCTCGGCGGCCTCCCGGCGCGCGGCGTCCTTCTTCATCCCACGATGCCGGGTGAGCACCTCGGTGACCTGCAGGCCCACCGGGATCACCGGGTTCAGCGAGGACAGCGGGTCCTGGAAGATCATCGACAGGTCGCGGCCGCGGCGCTCGCGCATCGCGGAGTCCGACAGGGCCAGCAGGTCCTCGCCGTCCATCCGGATCGAGCCGGTGACCCGGTTGCCGCGCTCGGGCAGCAGCCGCATCACCGCCAGCGAGGTCACCGACTTGCCGCAGCCGGACTCGCCGACCAGCCCGACGATCTCGCCGGGCTCGACGTCGAAGCTCACCCCGTCCACGGCGACCGTGTCCGGCTCGCCGCGGCGGGTGAACGCGACCCTGAGGTCCTCGACCTCGAGCAGGGCGCTGCTCATCAGCGCCTCCCCTTCGGGTCGAGCGCCTCGCGCAGGGCCTCGCCGAGCAGCGTGAACCCGAGCGCGACCAGGATGATCGCGATCGCGGGCCAGAACGCCAGCGCGGGCCGGACGTCGAGGTAGGTCTGGGCGTTGGCGAGCATGAGCCCCCATTCGGCGCGGGCCGGGTCGCCGTCGCCCAGCCCGAGGAAGGACAGCGCGGCCGCGTCGAGGATCGACGTCGCCAGGGTCAGCGTGGCCTGCACGATCACCGGGCCCAGGGCGTTGGGCAGCATGTGCCGCAGCACGATCGAGCGGCGCCGCACCCCCAGCGAGGTGGCCGCGAGGACGTGGTCGCTCTCCCGCTGCGCGAGCATCGAGCCGCGCAGCAGGCGGGCGAACACGGGCACGCTGACCAGCGCGACCGCGATGATCACCGTCGTCTGGCTGGGTTTGGCGGCCAGGGCGGCGATCGAGATCGCGAGCAGCAGCGACGGGATGGACAGCAGCACGTCCGTGACCCGCATGAGCACGGTGTCGGCCCAGCCCCCGAGGGCCCCGGCGAGTGCGCCGATCAGCACGCCGAACACGAGGCCGATCAGCGTCGCGAACACGCCGACCAGCAGCGTCTGCCGGGAGGCCAGGATCATCCGGGAGAAGAAGTCCCGGCCGTTCTGGTCGGAGCCCAGCGGGAAGCCGGGCTGGGCGCCGGGGATCGAGTCCGGCCGCAGCGTGCGCTGCAGCTCGGGGAAGGCGGTCGCGGCGTCGTGCGGCGCGATCCACGGCGCGAGGATCGAGACCAGCACGAACAGCCCGACGATCACGGCCCCGACGATCGCGACGGGGTTGCGCCGCAGCCGGAGGAAGGCATCCGCGGTGAGGCTGCGTCCGCTCGCCTCGGCGAGCTCGTCGACGCGGCGCCGGCGGCGTTCCAGGAGGGACGTCATCGCACCCTCACCCTCGGGTCGATGATCGCGTACGACAGGTCGACCAGCAGGTTCACGATCACGTAGACCAGCGCGCCGAGCAGCACCACGGCCTGCAGCCGCGGGTAGTCGCGGCGTTCGATCGCCTGGGCGAGCAGGGTGCCCAGCCCGCCCCACACGAAGACCTTCTCGGTGAGCACCGCGCCCGCCAGCAGCAGGCCGGTCTGCAGGCCGATCGTCGTCGAGACCGGGAGCAGGGCGTTGCGGAGCACGTGCCGCTCGCGGACCGTGCGCGGGGCGAGGCCCTTCGAGTTGGCCGTGCGCACGAAGTCCGAGCCCATGACGTCGAGCACGGAGGCCCGGGTGATCCGCACGATCACCGCGAGCGGGATCGTGGCCAGGGCGACCGCGGGCAGCACCAGGTGCACCAGCGCGTCCCAGCTGGCGTCGAACTCGCGGGTGAGCAGCCCGTCGAGCACGGCGAAGCCGGTGACGTGCGTGGCGTCGATGTCCACGGCCTGCCGCCCGGAGGGCGGGAACCAGCCGAGGTCCACGGCGAAGACCTGCTTGAGCAGGTAGCCGAGGAAGAACACGGGGACCGCGACGCCGACGAGCGTCGCGATCACGGTGGTGGTGTCGAGCGGGCGGCCGCGGTAGCGGGCGGCGATATAGCCGAGCGGGATGCCCAGCACCACGGCGAGCAGCAGCGCGGCGATCGAGAGCTCGACGGTCGCGGGGAGGGCGCGGGCGATCTCGGTGGTGACCGGCTCGCCGGTGATGAGGGAGTTGCCGAAGTCGCCGGTCACGGCGCGGCCGAGGAAGCGGAAGTACTGCACCGGGACGGGCTGGTCGAGCCCGAGCACGGTGTTGAGCTGGGCGATCTTCTCCGGGGTCGCCTTGTCGCCGAGCAGCGCGGCCGCCGGTCCGCCGGGCAGCGAGCGCAGCCAGGCGAACAGCAGGAGGGACAGCAGCAGGAGCGTCGGGACGACCTGGATCGACCGCCGCACGATGAAGCGCAGCATGGTGGCCTTTCACCCCGCCACCCTGAGCGCGTCATGGTTCCACAACGCGCTCAGGGCGGCCGGTTGGGCGCATTGTGGAACCATGATGTGGTCGGGACGATGAATTCGACCCATTATGGTTCCAGAATGCGAGTCGGTCTGATCAGCTCTGCGTCTTGCTGACGGTGTTGAAGCGCTCGTCCGTCAGCGGGCTGGGCACCAGGCCCTGGATCGCGCCGGAGACGACGATCGCGGGCGGGCTGCTGCTGATCGGCACGGCCGGCAGGTACTTCGCCATCAGGTCGCGGTTGGCCTGCTGGTACGCCGCGGCGTGCTTGGCGGGGTCCGGCTCGGCGTCGGCCGCGTTGATCTGCGCGTACATGGCCGGGTCCTCCGGGCCGAACTCCGGCTTCTCCCGGCCGAAGAAGGTGCCGATGAAGTTGCCGGCGTCGTTGTAGTCCCCGGTCCAGCCGAGCAGGTGCAGGTCCTGCTTGCCGGCGGTCTGGACGTCGTCCTTGAAGCCGCCGTTCCACGGCCGCGGCACGGCGTTGACCGTGATCCCGACCTGCCGGAGGTTCTCCGCGATCAGCTGGAAGAGGTCGGTCGGGTTCGGCATGTAGGGCCGGCTGACCTCGGTCGGGTAGTAGAAGTTCAGCGTCAGGTTCGACGCCCCGGCCTGGGCCAGCAGGTCCTTCGCCTTCTGCGGGTCGAACGGGTACTGCTGGACGTCGTCGGCGTACCCGGCGACGGTCTTGGGCATGAACTGCGTGGCGACCTCGGCGCCCTCGGGGAGCTTGGTCTGCACCAGCGCCTGCCGGTCGATGGCGTAGGCCAGCGCCTGGCGCACCCGGATGTCCTTGAGCGCAGGGTTGTTCTTGGTGTTGATGCCCATGTAGAGCACGTTGAACGGCTGCCGGATCAGCACCTGCTGGCCGGCCTGCTTGAGGGCGTTGTAGTCGGCCGGCGACGGGTAGTCGTAGCCGTCGATCGTGCCGGCGGTCAGCTCCTGCTTGCGGGCGTTCTCGTCCGGAATGATCTTGAACACGAGCTTGTCCAGCTTCGCCTTCTCACCCCAGTAGTCGTCGTTGCGGACCAGGGTGATCGTGTTCGCGGTGCGGTCGTAGCTCTCGAACCTGAACGCGCCGGTGCCGGTCGGGTGGTCCGTGGCGTAGGCGGGGTAGGAGAACGAGTCGCCGCTCTGGGTGACGTCGTCCGCGTCGTACTGCTTCAGCGCGGCCGGGCTGGAGATCGACAGCGAGGTCAGGCCGAAGGCGGCGGGGAAGGCGCCCTTGTACTTGCTCAGGGAGATGGTGGCCTTGTCGCCGTTCGCCTGGCAGGACTGGTAGATCCCGCCGGAGTTCTTGAAGCCCTCGAAGACGTCCGCGTAGTAGATCATGTTGCTCTGCGCGGCCTCGCTGGACGTGTTGGCCCAGCGGTCGAAGTTCGTGCAGACGGCGGCGGCGTCGAGCGGGGTCCCGTCGTGGAACTTCACGCCCTGGCGGATCGTGAAGGTCCACTGCTTGCCGTCCGGCGACGACTCCCACGCGGTCGCCAGGCCCGGCGCGAGCTCCGTGGTGCCCGGCTTGTACGTGATCAGCGTGTCGTACATCTGACGGACCGGGCGGAAGCTCTCGCCGTCGTCGTTGAAGATCGGGTCGAAGTTCTTCGGTGCGCCGGCCGCGCCGAAGACCATCGTCCCGCCGGTCGCGCCGGCCTGTGTGGCGCCACCTCGTTCGGAGGTCGCGCACGCGGCGAGCGAGACGGCGAGCGCGCCAGCGGCGATGGTGGCGAGCAGACGTCGTGTGGTGGGCATTCTCAGGGCACCTCGAGGTCGTCGGGGTTCGAGCGATGCCCGGAGACGCTAGTCAAGGCGTTTACCCGTCGGTAGCCCGCAACGTCACAGTTGGGGCACAGCTACCTCAACACAACCTCAAATGCGTGAGGCGGACGTAACACGCTCACGCTCCGTCGGCCGACCTCCGCCGACCGGGTGGGGCGTTCCGCTGTGAACGGTCCTCTCAGGACGGGTCGAACTCGCCCGCCTTCACGCCCGCCACGAACGCCGCCCACTCCTCGCGGGTGAACACGAGCGGCTCGCCCTCGCGGGACTTGCTGTCCCGCAGCAGGAACTCGCCCGACGCCGACCGTCCGATCTCGACACAGTCGCCGAGACTGCAGAAACTGCTGGTCCTGAACTCGGTCAACGCCCGCCCCTTCATCCCGTGTGGCGGCGAAGATAGCGGAGCACGAGGTCGCGGGAGGCCGCAGGGTCGGCGGCACGCGCGGACACGTCGGCGTGAATCTCCTTGTAGAGCTTCACGTCGGCCGGCGAGTCCAGGTAGGAGTCTCCCGCGGCACCCTCGATGTAGACGACGTCGGCCAGCCGGTCCCGCAGCTCGAGCACGGTGAAGGGCCCGGCGAGGGCGCGGTGCAGGCCGGCCTCGAACGGGAGCACGCGGAGGTCGACGTTGTCCCGCTCACCCAGCTCGACGAGGACCCGGAGCTGGCGCTCCATGACCTCGCGGTCCCCGACCTGCCGGTTCAGCAGCGCCTCGTCCAGGACCGCGGCGAGCCGCAACGGCTCCTCCTCGCGCAGCAGGGCGCGCTGCCGCTGCATCCTGATCTCCACGAGCCGCTCGATCTCCGCCGTGCCGTGGTGCGGCAGCATCTCGGTCATCAGCAGCGTGGCGTACTCCCGCGTCTGCAGCAGCCCGTGCAGGAAGGTCGTGGTGAACGGCCGCACCACCACCGCCTCGGTCTCGAGGGCCGGGTAGCGCCCGGGCGAGTCGAGCACGAAGCGCTCCGGGGGCACGCCCTCGACGTACGGCTCCCACCATCCCTGCGTGCGCCCTTCGCGGACCAGCCGGCGCAGCATGTCCTGCTCGGCGTCGGAGGCCACGCCGTAGATCCGGATCAGCTCGTTGACGTCGGGCAGCTTGGGGATGCCCTTGCCCGTCTCGAGCCGGCTGATCTTCGACGTCGAGCACGTCATGCGCTCGGCGACCTCGTCGAGCGTCATGTCCGCGTTGAGCCGCAGCCGGCGCAGCTCGGCGCCGAGCCGCCGCCGCGGTCCCGCCGGTCCCTGAGCTGGTGCCATCTCCCCCACCGTCCCGGTTCACCGTGCGGAGCCGACCGGATGCTCCGAGCAGGTGATTCGCCCGCGGCGCCCTCCGTGCAATTGCACAGTGGGCTGTCCTGCGGCAATCTAAGCACAGCTGGACCCGGAGTGGTTCGCGTCACCTCCACTCGGGGTCCCCGTGGGAAGGAGGGCGCCCGTGCTCGCCACCACCGGCTCGCGCCCCGCCCCTCGCGCCCGCCGCCGCCGTCCCCGCGCGGGCGTCCCCGCTCCCGGGGAACCCACGACTCCCGGCGCCCGCCGGGGAGGAACCCGAGTGGAAGGTGCAGTTCCGATGATCTCTGTCCGAGCCGTTCGCACGCGTGCCGGATCCCCGTCCCGCAAGGTCGCCCGCCGTCGGTCCGGGCGGTGGTCACCGTGATCGGCCCCCTTGCCGTCGTCCTGGTCGGGTTGGGTGTCCTGGCCGTCCTCGGCGTGGTCGTCGGCGTCCTCGACGCCGCTCGGTCCCGCGCATGGCGGAGGATCGCCGCCGAACGCCGTCGCAACTGGGAGAACCGCCAGGCAACCCTCGGGGGCCGGCCGTCCGACTCCTGGGGCGACGACGACGAGTGAGAACCACTCGGTCCCCACGTCCGGGGCCCTCGGACGAGGGGGGATCCGCCGATCGGTTCTCGGCTGCGCAGTGCCGGGGGGTTCCTGCGCACACCGGCTCCACCGCACCGCGGACAGGGCCGTTGCCCCCAACTCGACAGGTCGGGAGGAGGACCCGTGTTTCCGATCGTCGTGGCCGTCGGGCTCGCCGCCCTGATCGGCCTCAGCGTCGCCGTCGGCGTCGGCGCGGCGCGCGAGGAGGTCGACAAGGAGCGGGAGCGGCTGCGGGGCCTCGAGTGGGATCTCTGGATCCGCGAGCAGGAGATCGTCTCATTGGCCGAGGTCACCGGCTGCCGGTCCTGCGAGCTGCTCCGGAGGCGGGCCGAGCTGCACTCGGCCCCGCCGGACCGAGCGGCGGGACCACGGCCCGGCCTCGCGTCGCGCGGCGTCGGGCCTCTCCGTTCTCCGCACCGATGAGTTCTCGCCCCGCCCGCGGTCACTCCCCTGCCGGCCCCGAAAGCCCAGGAGGAACCCGTGACCGCAGTCCACACGCTCGACGTCCCCGGCGCCCGCCTGCACTACGAGGTCCGCGGCTCCGGCCCGGTGCTGGTCGTCGTGGGATCGCCCATGTCGGCGGCGCACTTCGCACCGCTCGCCGAGGCCCTCGCCGGGCACCACACCGTCGTCACCACGGATCCCCGCGGGATCGCGAACAGCCCACTGGAGGACCCGCAGGTCGACGTCCCGGTGGAGCAGCGCGCGGACGACGTCGTCGCGATCCTCGACGACCTCGGCGCGGGCACCGCGGACCTCTTCGGCTCCAGCGGCGGGGCGATCACCGGGCTCGCGCTCGTCGCCCGGCACCCCGAGCGGCTGCGGACCCTCGTCGCCCACGAGCCGCCGCTGCTCGAGCTGCTCCCGGACCGCGAGGCCCGGCGGGCCGCCACCGAGGACGTCGTCGCGACCTTCCACGCGCAGGGCCCCGGCCCGGCGTTCGCCAGGTTCATGGCCAACGCGGGCTTCACGGGCGGTGACGAGGGCGCGCCGGCCGGGCCGCCGCCCGGCCCGCCGCCGTCCGAGCAGGACATGCGCGACGCGGCCCGGTTCCTGGCCCACGACCTGCTGGTCACCACCCGGTACGTGCCGGAGGTCGAGGCGTTGCGGGCGGCGCCGACCCGGATCGTCGTCGGGATCGGCGAGGCCTCGGGGCACCTGCTGACGCACCCGACCTCGACGGCCCTCGCCGAGCGGCTCTTGGTGGCGCCGACCTTCTTCCCGGGCGACCACGGCGGCTTCCTCGGCGCCCCGGCGGAGTTCGCCGAGGTGCTGACGAAGGTGCTCGCGGGTTAGGAGAGGGCGCGGCGACCGGCGAGGGCGCGGCCGAGGGTCATCTCGTCCGCGAACTCCAGGTCGCCGCCCATCGGCAGGCCCGAGGCCAGCCGCGTGACGCTCAGCCCCGGGAAGTCCTTGAGCAACCGGACCAGGTAGGTCGCCGTCGCCTCGCCCTCGGTGTTCGGGTCGGTGGCGATGATGACCTCGCCGATCTCGCCCTCGTCGGTCGCCGGGCCGGTCCCGCCCAGCCGGGCGAGCAGCTCGCGGATGCGCAGGGACTCCGGCCCGATGCCGCCGAGCGGGTCGAGCGCGCCGCCGAGCACGTGGTAGCGGCCCTTGAACTCGCGGGTGCGCTCGACCGCGAGGACGTCCTTGGGCTCCTCGACCACGCACACGACGGTCGGGTCGCGGCGCGCGTCGGAACAGAAGCGGCAGCGCTCCTTCTCCGAGACGTTGCCGCACACCTCGCAGAACTGCACGCCCTGCTTGACCTTCTGCAGGACCTCCTGCAGCCGGGTGACGTCCGCGGCGTCGGCGGCGAGCAGGTGGAACGCGATGCGCTGCGCGCTCTTCGGACCGACGCCGGGCAGGCGGCCCAGCTCGTCGATCAGGTCCTGGACCGGTCCCTCGAACACGTCAGACGCCGGGGAGGCCGAATCCGCCGAGGTCGCCCAGGCCGCCGGTCAGCGGGCCCATCTTCTCCGCCTGCAGCTCCTGCGCGGCGCGCGCGGCGTCCTGGATGGCGCCGACCAGCAGGTCCTGCAGGGTCTCGACGTCCTCGGGGTCCACGATCTTCGGGTCGATCTCGACGCTGCGGACCTCGCCCGCCGCCGTCTGGGTGACCCGCACGAGCCCGTTGCCCGCCTGACCGGTCACCTCGGTCTCCGCGAGCTCCTGCTGCGCCGTCATGAGCTGTTCCTGCATCTTCTGCGCCTGCTGCAGGATCATCGACATGTCCGGCTGACCACCCGGTTGCACCAGAACACTCCTCGAGGTCTTCGCCCGCGTGTGCGGGCTCGCGACCCAGGGTAGCCGTGACACGCTGTCCGGCGTGTCCGCCCCGCGTCGCGCCCTCGTCCTGACGCCGGCCCTGCTCCTGCTGGTCGCCTGCACGGGGGCCGGGCCCGCGGCGCCCGCACCCCCGGTCGCGGTCCCGACCAGCAGCGTGGCCGCGTCGCCCGCCCCCGCGCCGGCGCGGACCGTGGTCCTCGACCCGGGGCACAACGGCGGCAACGGGTCCGCCCGCGCCGAGGTCACGCGGCAGGTCCCGGACGGCCGCGGCGGCACCAAGGCCTGCAACACCACCGGCACCTCCACCGACGCCGGCTACCCCGAGCACGCCTTCACCTGGGACCTGGCCGGGCGCGTCCGCACGCACCTCGAGGCCGCCGGCGTCGCCGTCGTGCTCACCCGGTCCTCCGACGACGGTGTGGGGCCCTGCGTCGACGAGCGCGGGAGGGCGGGCCAGGAGGCCGGCGCCGACCTGGTGGTCTCGCTGCACGCCGACGGCGCCGCGGCCTCCGGGCACGGCTTCCACGTCGCCTACTCCGCGCCCCCGCTCAACGCGGCGCAGTCCGGCCCCGCGGTCGACCTCGCCGGCGACCTGCGGGACGCCCTGCGTGCCGGCGGCTTCCCGACCAGCGACTACACCGGCCGGGACGGTCTCGCGCCGCGCTCCGACCTGGGCGGGCTGAACCTCGCGACGGTGCCCGCGGCACTGGTGGAGTGCGCGAACATGCGCAACGCCGAGGAGGCCGCCGTGGTCTCGGCGCCCGAGGGCCGGGAGCGCTACGCGGCCGCGATCGCCGCGGGGATCCGCACGTTCCTCGCCGGGCTGCCGGCCTGATCCTTTCGTAAGGTCGCCGCGGTGCACGCCGAACAGCTCTTCGCGCTCCCCTCCTGGCGGGCCTTCGACGTCGACGACGCCGGCCGGGTCCTCGCCGGCGGCGACGCCTCCGGCTCCGTCCAACTCGTCGAGCTCGCCCCGGACGGCGCCGCCACCCCGCTCACCGGGTTCGACGGCCCCTGCCGCGGGCGGTACGTCCCGGGCGCGCGGCGGGTCGTCGTCGAGCACGACCGGGGCGGCGACGAACGGCCCCAGCTGAGCGTGCTCGATCTCGGCTCCGGCGAGCTCGCGCCCCTGGTCGAGGACCCCGAGCACGTCGACGTGCTGCTCACCGTGCTGCCGGGGCGGGTGGTGTACGCGACCAACCGGGCGGACGACGTCGGGTTCGACGTGGTGATCCACGGCGTCGACACCGGGGCCGAGGAGACCGTGCTGACCGGGTGCGGGCCGATCGGCGAGGTCGCGGCCGACGCCGAGGGGCGCCGACTCCTGGTGACCGTGCCGGGCGAGGCGGCGCTGACCGACCGGCTGCTGGTCGTCGACACGATGCCGGAGATCGAGGGCGAGCGCGTGCACGTGCTCGCCGAGGGCGCCCGGTTCCTGCGGCCGCAGTTCGCCGGCGACCGCGTGGTCGTGAGCACGGACGCGGGCCGGGACCGGATCGGCGTCGCGCTGCTCGAGGAGGCGTGGCTCGCCGCCGAGGACGACGCCGACCTCCTCGGCCTGCTCAGCCCGGACGGCCGCACGCTGCTGGTGGTGCGGTCGGCCGAGGGGGTCGACACGATCCGGCTGCACGACGCCACCACCGGGGAGCCGCGGTCGACCGTCGCGCTGCCGGTCGACGGGGTCGTCACCCGGACGCCGCCGGTCTTCTCCCCGTCCGGGCGGTACGCGGCGCTGTCCTTCACCGCGCCGGACACGCCCGGCGACGTCGTCCTGCTCGACCTGGTCTCGGGGCAGGCCACACCCCTGACCGGCACCGTCGCGGCGTGGGAGGGGCCCCCGTTCGTGCACCCCGTGGACGTGCGGGTCCCGACCTCGGACGGCGAGCAGGTGCCGTGCGCGGTGTACCGGCCGGCCGAGCCGGACGGGTCGGCGGTGGTCGTGCTGCACGGCGGGCCGGAGAGCCAGGCGGTGCGCAGCTTCGACCCGGTGGTGCAACTGCTCGTCGCCGCCGGGCACACCGTCCTGGTGCCCAACGTCCGCGGATCCACCGGGTTCGGGAAGCGCTGGTACTCCGCCGACGACCGGGAGCGGCGTCTCGACGTCCTGTTCGATCTCGCCGCGCTGCACGACGCCCTGCCGCGCCTCGGCTGCGACCCCGCCCGCGCCGCGCTGTGGGGCCGCTCCTACGGCGGCTACCTGGTGCTCCTCGGCCTGGCGTTCCAGCCGGGGCGGTGGGCGGCAGGGGTGGACATCGCGGGCATGTCCAGCCTGGTCACCTTCCTGGAGCACACCGCGCCGCACCGGCGGGCGTACCGGGCGCGGGAGTACGGCGACGACCCCGCGTTCCTCGCCGCCGCCTCCCCCCTGACCCGAGCCTCCGAGATCCGTGCGCCGCTGCTGGTGGTGCACGGGGAGAACGACCCCCGGGTGCCGGTCTCGGAGGCCCGACAGATCGCCGAGGCCACGGGCGCGGAGCTGCTGGTCTTCGCCGACGAGGGCCACGGCCCCGACAAGCGGCAGAACAAGATCACCGCCTGTGCGCGGGGGCTGGAGCTGCTGGCCAGGTTGTGAGAGCGGTGATCAATCCGAGCGACACGCTGCGGGCTCCACGAACCGCGCTCCTGTCACATTCGTGGTGATCGTGTTGTGCGGCGGCTCATCGTCCGGCGGGTGGGCGGATACTCGAAGCTCCCGTAGTCCTCGGTGCGGAGCTGCACCGGCTCGCTCTCGTGGGTGAGCGGCGCGGGTCAGCGCTGGTCGAAGGCGCGGGCGCCGAGCTCCGAGGAGAGCAGCTCGATGGCGACCTCTTCGGGGTCGCGTCGCACGCTCCGCTCCGCGCGCGAGGCGTCGGCCTCGGCGAACATCGCTTCCTCGTCGTCCGGCGGCGGGTCGTCGGCGGGCGGCTCGGGCGGGAGCGGGATGCCGTCGTCGGTACCGCCTCCGCGGGGACGCTCCGGGCGAGACGGTGCCGGGCGCCGCGGCTCGGGGCGCTCCTGCCGCGCCGGTTCCGGGCGGCTCGGCCGGTTCTCGGCGGGGGGCTCCGGCGCCTCCCGCCGCGACGGACGCTGCGGTGCGGGCCGCTGCGACGTCTGACGGGGCGGCGGCTGAGCGGGACCGCCTCCGTCGCCCGTCTCGCAGCGCACGCGCCACTGCACCCCGAGCACGTGGTGCAGCGCGGCGACGATCACGTCCGTGTTCCGCTGCTCCGAGAGCCGCCGGGCCAGGGGCGGCGACGCGATGCTGAGGACGAGCGTGTCCTCCTGCACGGCGCGGACCGTCGCGTTGACCAGCAGCGCCTCCGTGCTGCGGCTGCGCTGGCGCGCCGCGGCCAGGATCTCGGACCACACACGCCGGACGGCGCTCGCGTCGAGACCGTGACCCGCCGGCGCGGCCTCGGCCGCAGCCGGAGCGGCGGCCTCCCTCGTGGGCTCCGTCGCGGCGGCCGGACGGCTCGAGGTCGCCGGATGCGGAGGCGCATCGGCCCGGACCGGCGCCTCGCCGCGCCCCGGCTGATCGCCGCGGTCCGCGGCCTCGCCGCCGGCGGGCTCGCGACGAGCACCCTCGCGATCAACGGCCTCGCCGCCGGCAGCCCCGCGGCCGGACGTCCCGCGACGAGCACCCTCGCGACCAGCGGCCTCGCTCCCGGCAGCGCCGCGACCGGAAGTTCCGCGACCGACGGCCTCGCCGCGGACGGCGTCGCGACCAGCACCCTCACCAGCCGCAGTTCTGCGATCGGCGGCCTCACCGTCGGAGGTACCGCGACCAGCAGTCTCGCCACCGGGGCCCTCGCGGTCGGGCTCGTCGTCCCGGCCAGGACCCTCGCCGCGTTCGACAGACGCAGCCGGGCCTTCGCCGGGCGCCGCAGCGACGCCGCGGCCGGTTCCTCCACCCCGTGCGATCGCAGCTCCGCGCTCGGGTGCGCCCGCTCCCGAGGCATCGCCGCGGGCAGAGACGTCCTCACGGGCCGCCGCGGTTCCGCGCCCGGCGACGCCGCCCTCGAGAGCCTCGCCACGACCCGATGCACCCTCGAGGGCCGCAGCGCCGCCGCTGCCGAAAGTGTCGCCGCTGCCGGAAGCATCGCCACTGCCGGAAGCGCTGCCACTGTCAGCAGCGTCGTCTCCACCGGAAGAGCCACCGCGGGCAGACGCACCGGCGCCCGAAGCGCCGCCACCGGAGGCGCCGTCGGGGGCGTCGTCGGAGCGAGCAGCGCCACTGCGGGCAGACGCGTCGCCGACGACAACGCCCTCATAAGGCGCCTCAGGGCCGGGGACCGCCGCACCGCGGCCGGCACCCGGTGCAGCGCTCACCTCGGGGGCACCCTCGGCGGCCGGGCCGCCGGTGGAGGGCGAACTCTCCTCGGCCTCCGCGCGCGCCGGAGCGCCGTCCGGGTCGGCGGAGCTCGCGCCGCCTCCCGCCGACGGCCCCCGGCTCCCATCCACCTCCGCTGCAGGAGCGGCCCCCGCCTTCCCCCGCTGCGACGGCCGGACGAACCGCGGGGCCGCCTCGACGGCGGGGGCCCCGGCCGGAGCGCCACCGGACTCCCCACCCGGCTCGCGCGCGATCGCCTGGCGCCGCTCGACCCGCTCCAGCCGCTCGAGCAGGCCCGCGTCCGACGTCGTGGCCGCGGGCAGCAGCATCCGCGCGCACAGCAGCTCGAGCAGCAGGCGCGGCGCGGTGGCCCCACGCATCTCGGTGAGCCCCGCGTGCACGATCTCGCCGTAGCGGGTCAACGTGGCCGGGCCCAGCCGGGCGGCCTGCGCGATCATGCGGGACAGCTCGTCGTCCGCCGCCTCGACCAGGCCCTGCTCGGCGGCCTCCGGCACGGCCTGCAGCAGCATGAGGTCCCGGAGCCGCTGGAGCAGGTCCGACGCGAAGCGGCGCGGGTCGTGGCCGGCCTCGACCAGCCGGTCCACGGCCTGGTAGACCGCGGCCCCGTCGGCCGCCCCCAGGGCGTCGACCACGTCGTCGATCAGGGCGACGTCCGTGACGCCGAGCAGCGCCATCGCGCGCTCGTACGTGACGCCCTCGGAGCCGGCGCCGGCGAGCAGCTGGTCGAGCACCGAGAGCGTGTCCCGCGCCGAGCCGCCGCCCGCGCGGATCACCAGCGGGTACACCGCCGGCTCGACGCGCACGCCCTCCTCCGCGCAGATCCGCTCGAGCAGGGCGCGGAGCGTGCCGGGCGGGATCAGCCGGAAGGGGTAGTGGTGCGTGCGGGACCGGATGGTGGGCAGCACCTTGTCCGGCTCGGTGGTCGCGAAGACGAAGACGAGGTGCTCCGGCGGCTCCTCGACGATCTTGAGCAGGGCGTTGAAGCCCTGCGTGGTGACCATGTGCGCCTCGTCGACGATGAACACCCGGTACCGCGACTCGGCCGGTGCGTAGAAGGCGCGGTCGCGGAGCTCGCGCGCGTCGTCCACACCGCCGTGCGACGCGGCGTCGAGCTCGACGACGTCGATGTTCCCCGGGCCCTCGGGCGCGAGCGCGATGCACGACGCGCAGACGCCGCACGGGTCCGGCGTCGGGCCCTGCACGCAGTTGAGCGAGCGGGCCAGGATCCGCGCCGACGACGTCTTCCCGCAGCCCCGCGGGCCGGAGAACAGGTAGGCGTGGTTGATCCGGCCGGCCGAGAGCGCCGTTCCCAGGGGTTCGGTGACGTGCTCCTGCCCCACCACCTCGGCGAACTTCGCCGGGCGGTACTTCCGGTAGAGAGCCAGCGCCACGCGATCGAGGCTACCCACCACCCCCGACAACTCCGGGAGGGGGAGAACGAAGGGGACCCCGCGCACCCGCCAGAGCCCGCTGACCCTTGCTGCCTTCCGGCCCTGGGGGAGTTCACAGGATGGACGCCGCGCGGGGTCCGGTGCCGAGTGTAGCCACATGCCCCGGGGAGGGTCCCGGGGCGGGGGTCGGAAATCGGGTCGCGTATCGTTCCCGCCGGAGGATTCGCCTAGTGGCCTAGGGCGCACGCTTGGAAAGCGTGTTGGGAGCAATCCCTCAGGGGTTCGAATCCCCTATCCTCCGCCACCACCGCACGAGCGCCGGGCGATGCCCGGCGTTCGGCGTTCTCGGGGCTCCTCCGGCCTCAGGGTCCCTCCGGCGCCGGCTCGTGGCCCACGCCCTTCCGCTCCGCCGCGGCCAGGACCACGGCAGCGGCCGCCGCGTCGAGCACCCCCACCCCCACCGACTTGTAGACGGTCGGCTGGTCCTCCCAGGCCCGCCCGGGCCGGAGGCCGCAGAGGACCTCCCCCAGCTCGACGACGACGTCGGGATGGATCTTCCCCCGCTCGACGAGCTCGGCGAGGTCGTTCGAGCCGACCGGGAACGGCGCGAGGGTCGTCGCCCGGTGCTCGACGACGAGCTGTGCCCGGGTCAGCAGCGCCGCGTCCACCTCGCGTCCCTCCGGGACGTAGCCGACGGAGACGACGTGCGCGCCGTCCGGCAGCCCGTCCACCCCCACGAGGGGCCGGAGGGTGCTGGTGGCGGCGCAGACGACGTCCGCGTCCCGCAGCGCCTCGTCGATCGCGCAGCCCCGCGCCGCGAGTCCGTGCCCGGCGAGGTCGTCGACCAGGGCGGCGACCTTGTGGGGGTCCCGACCGCCGATGCGGATCTCCTCGAACGGCTGCACCCGCGCGACGTAGCGGGCGTGGGCCTGCGCCTGCGGGCCCGTGCCGAGGACGGCCAGGACCCGGGCGTCGGGGCGGGCGAGGGCCCGCACCGAGAGGGCCGACGCCGCGGCGGTGCGGTCCGCGGTGACCTGGTCGCCGTCCATGAGGGCGCGCAGGGTGCCGTCCTCCGGCGCGAACACGGCGATGACGGCCTGGTGCGTGGGCCGGTCCACCGCCGCGTTGCCCGGGTAGACGGTCAGCAGCTTGGCGGCGACGACGTCGAGCGTCTGGCTGTAGGCGGGCATGGCGGCCAGCAGCCCGATCTCGCCGACCTGCGCGGCGACCCGCGGCGGGACGCACGCCCGGCCGGTACTCAGGTCGACCAGGGCCGTGGCGACCGCCTCGACCAGCGCGTCCGGGTCGAGCAGGGCCCGGACGGCGGTTCCGTCGAGCAGGCGCATCGCTCGATGGTCCTGAGGCCGCGCCCTGCCGTCAACGGCCCGGGACGACGAACGCCGGGGGGCCCTCGCGGGCCCGCCCGGCGGGTCTGGCGGTAGCGGTGGGATTTGAACCCACGGAGGCGTGAACCTCACGCGCTTTCGAGGCGCGCTCCTTCGGCCGCTCGGACACGCTACCGCCGACAAGGTTACAAGTGCGGCGACCGCGGGCCCTCACCGGGTCCTCGCGGTCGCCGCACTCCGGGTCCGGCGCGGTTTCAGGTCCCCCGGTGCCCCGCGAAGAACGCCTCCAGGAGCGCCGCGGCCTCGGCGGCCCGCACCCCGCCGACCACCTCGGGACGGTGCGTGAGCCGGCGGTCGCGCAGGACGTCCCACAGCGAGCCGGCCGCGCCGGTCTTCGGCTCCCAGGCCCCGAACACCAGCCGCGCCACCCGGGCGAGCCCCACCGCGCCGGCGCACATCGTGCAGGGCTCGACGGTCACGGCCAGCGTGCAGCCCTCGAGCCGCCACTCGCCGCGGACCCGGGCGGCCTCGCGCAGCGCGAGGATCTCGGCGTGCGCGGTGGGGTCGCCCAGGGCCTCCCGGGCGTTCGCGGCGGCCGCCAGCTCACGCCCCGCCGCGTCGACGACCACGGCGCCGATCGGCACGTCGCCGGTCCGCAGGGCACCGGCCGCGACCTCGAGGGCGCGGCCGAGCAGCACGTCGTCGGCCGGGGCGGGCAGCACCCGGCCATCCTGCCCGGTCAGCACCGGTGTCCGCTCCGCGAGCTCCGCTCAGCTGCCGGTGTCCGCTCCGCGAGCTCCGCTCAGCTGCCCACGAGCTTGGCCAGCTCCTCGCCGAAGCCGCAGCGGCGGCCGATCACGGCCAGCTGCTCGTCCGGGTACAGCTCGAAGTCGCCGGCCAGCACGTTCAGCTCCTCGGGCGGCAGCCCGAGGTCGGCGAGGATGGCGAGGTCGCCCTCGGGCCAGGGGTCGTCGTCGAGCGCGTCCTCGTCCGGCGGCAGCTCCACCCGCAGCAGGTCGAGCACGTCCGCCGCGACGTCGTAGTCCAGCGCCGCCGCCGCGTCGGACACCATCAGGGACACCCCGCCCGGTACCGGCCGCAGGAGGACGAAGAACTCGTCGTCGACGTCGAGCAGCCCGACGACCGCACCGGTGGACCGCAGCCCGCGCAGCTCGGTGATCGCCGCGTCGAGATCGACCAGGGCGTCGGGATCCAGGCGCACGCACCGCCACCGTCCCTCCTCCCGGATCGCGGCGACCGCGAACCCGGGCAGCGAGGAACCACGTGCCTCCGTGGGCGCCTCCACCGTCTGCACCGGCATACGCTCACGGTAGGCGCGATCCGGCTGTGTCACAAACCACAATTCGGGTGGACGTCGTGGCGGTGCCAGGATCGGCACGTGCCCGACCTCGCGACCGCCCCCGCCACCCTGCTGGGCGCCGCCCGGTCCCTCCAGCCCCGCGCGGTCACGCTGCGCCGGGCCCTGCACCGGCGGCCGGAGGTGGGCCTCGACCTGCCGCACACGCGGGACGCCCTGCTCGCCGACCTGGCCGATCTCCCGCTGCGCCTGCACCTCGGCCGCGGGCTCAGCTCGGTCGTCGGGGTGCTCGAGGGCGCCCGGCCCGGGCGCACCGTGCTGCTGCGCGCGGACATGGACGCGCTGCCGCTGCACGAGGACGTCGCCGTCCCCTTCCGCTCCGAGGTCGACGGCGTGATGCACGCCTGCGGCCACGACCTGCACGTCGCGATGCTGGCCGCGGCGGCGCGGCTGCTGTGCGGGCGGCGCGACCAGCTCGCCGGCCGGGTCGTGCTGATGTTCCAGCCGGGCGAGGAGGGTTTCCACGGCGCCCGGCACATGATCGAGGAGGAGCTGCTGGAGCGCCGCGGCCCCGGCGGCCGGCCCGACGCCGCCTACGCCCTGCACGTCAGCGCCACCATGCCCAGCGGCGAGGTGCACACCCGCCCGGGCCCGATCATGGCGGCGGCGGACGTCGTGCGGGTCACGGTGACCGGCCGCGGCGGACACGCCTCGGCCCCGCACCACGCCGTCGACCCCGTCCCGGCGGCCGCGGCGATGGTCGGCGCCCTGCAGACGATGATCACCCGGAAGGTGGACACGCACGACCCCACGGTGCTGACCGTGAGCCGGATCAGCGCCGGGACCACCGACAACGTCATCCCGGAGACCGCGGAGCTCGAGGGCACGCTGCGGACGATGTCCGAGAGCGTGCGCCGGGCGGTGCGCGCGGAGATCGAGCGGGTCTGCACGCACACCGCGCTCGCGCACGACTGCACCGCGCGGGTCGCGATCGAACCCGGCTACCCGGTGACCGTCAACGACCCGGCCGCCACCACCCGGTTGTCCGAGGTCGCGCGCCGGCTGCTCGGCGACGCCCGCGTCGGCACCCTCCCCACGCCGATCATGGGCGCCGAGGACTTCGCCTACGTGCTGGAACGGGTGCCCGGCGCGCTCGCGTTCCTCGGCGCCTGCCCGCCCGGCGCCTCGCCGCACGACACCCCGCCCAACCACTCCAACCGGGTGCGGTTCGACGAGTCGGTGCTGCCCGCCGGGGCGGCGCTCTACGCCGCACTGGCCCTGCTCTGAGCGAGTGGCAGGCTGGGTCCCGTGACCAGCCTGCGCGATCTCTCCCTCGCCCTGCGCTCCGGCGAGCTCTCGCCCGTGGAGCACGTCCGCGACGTCCTGGAGCGGCTCGCCGCCGACCGGCACAACGCCGTCGTCACCCTCGACGCCGAGCGGGCGCTGGCCACCGCCGAGGAGCGCGCCGCCGAGCTGGCCCGGCACGAGTGGCGCGGCCCGCTGCACGGCGTGGCGGTCGGGGTGAAGGACCTGTTCGACGTCGTCGGGCTGCCCACCCGGGCGGGCTCGGCGGTGCTGGCCGACGCCCCCGCCGCGACCACCGAGGGCGCGGTCGTGGCCCGGCTGCGCGAGGCGGGCGCGGTGATCGTCGGGAAGCTGAGCACGCACGAGTTCGCCTACGGCCCGACCGGCGACGTCTCGGCCACCGGCCCCGCCCGCAACCCGCACGACCCCACGCGGATCACCGGCGGCTCGTCGTCCGGCTCGGCCGCGGTGGTCGCGGCCGGGCACCTGCCGCTCGCGCTCGGCACCGACACCGGGGCGAGCGTGCGGACGCCGGCGGCGTTGTGCGGGGTGGTCGGGCTGAAGCCGGAGTACGGGACCCTCGCGGCCGACGGCGTGTTCCCGCTGGCCGAGACCCTGGACACCGTGGGGATCCTGGCCGCGGACACGCACTCTGCCTCCGTCGCGTGGGACGTCCTGTCGCGGCCGGACGGCACCGGCGGCGGCATCCAACCGCCCGGGATCCGCGGCGCGCACGTCGGCGTGCTGGTCGACGACTACTGGCAGGCCGCCGACCCGGTGCTGGCCGAGGCCGTGCGCGAGTCCCTGCGCCTGCTGGAGAAGGCGGGCGCGGAGATCATCGAGATCCGGACGCCGTTCGTCGGGGAGCTGGCCGCGTCGTACGCCGAGATCGTCGGGGCCGAGGCCTACGCGACGCACCGGGACTGGCTGGCCACCCGGCGGGCGGACTACCAGCCGGAGACCGTCGAGCGGCTGGAGATGGTCGCGGACCGGCCGGCGCACGCGTACGTGGCGGCGCAGCGGACCCGCAAGCGGCTGAGCGCGGAGTTCCGTGCCGCCGTCGCGGACATGGACGTGCTGGTCAGCGCCACGACCCGGCTGCGCGCGACGCCGATCGGCGAGCGCACGGTCGACGGCGTGTCGGTGCGCTCGGCGATGCTCGCGCTGACCAGCCCGTTCAACCTCACGAAGTGGCCCTCGGTGTCGGTCCCCGCGCCGGTCCCACCGGGCGAGCTGCCCGGCGGCGTGCAGATCACCGGGGTCCGGCTCGAGGAGCGGGGCATCCTTCGGGTGGCCGGGACGCTGGAGCGGGACTGACCGCGGGTACGGCCCCAGGGGTCGGCTAGCCTGCTCGCCCATGCGAGCGCTCTGCGTGGTGGGGACCGGGCTGATCGGCGGGTCGCTGCTGCGGGCGGCGACGGCGGCGGGCCGGGAGTGCTGGGGCGTCGCCGCGTCCGACGGCACCGCCGAGGCCGCCCGCGCGGACGGCTTCGACGTGACCACTGATCTCGACGCCGCCCTCCGCCGCGCCGGCGAGGCCGACGCGCTGGTGGTGGTCGCGGTCCCGCTGCCCGCGGTCGAGGGCGTGCTGAAGCGGGTCGACGCGGTGGCGCCGACCGTGCGGCTGACCGACGCCGTGAGCGTCAAGGTCGCCGTGGCCGACGCCGTCGTCACCTTCGCGCCGCGCGCCCGGTACGTGGGCGGGCACCCGATGGCCGGCACCGCCGAGTCGGGCTGGGCCGCGGGCGACGGGGCGCTGTTCCGCGGGGCCGCCTGGGTGGTGGTCGCCGACGACGGCGCGGACCTCGACGTGTGGCGGGACGTCGCCGAGCTGGCCTGGGCCTGCGGGTCCCGGGTGGTGCCGGCGGCCGCCGACGAGCACGACCTCGCCGTCGCCCGGATCTCCCACCTCCCGCACCTGTTCGCCGCCGTGCTGGCGACCGTCGGCGCCGGGGAGCCCGACGACGACCTGGCCCTCGCCCTCTCCGCGAGCTCCTTCGCCGACGGCACGCGGGTCGCCGGCACCCGCCCGGAGCTGACCCTGGCCATGTGCGAGGGCAACCGGTCGGCGCTGCTCGCCGCCGTCGACGAGGCCCTGGGCCGGCTCGGCGCCATGCGTGGTGCGCTGGCCTCCACCGGCGGGCTCAAGGCCACCGTGGAGGCCGGCTACCTCGCCCGGCAGCGCTGGGCCTCGACCCGCGAGCCGCTGGCCCTGGACGTCTCGCTCGACGACCCCGGCGCCCTCGCCGAGCTGCGCGAGCTCGGCCGCCGCGGCGAGGTCGTCGGCGGCTGGAAGTAGCCGCACCGCGAGGGCCCGGCGCCGCCCTCAGCGCTCCCAGGTGTGGTGCACGGCCTCGACGTTGTTCCCGTCCGGGTCGCGGAGGAACACGGCGTAGTACCCCGGGTGGTACTCCGGCCAGACCCGCGGCGCGTGCAGCACCTCGGCGCCCGCCTCCCGCGCGGCCTCGTGCACCGCGTCGACACCCTCGCGTGAGGGCGCGGCCAGCGCGAGGTGCACCGGCCGGTTCTCCCCGCCCTCGAGCAGCGGGCCCAGCCAGAGCTCGGGCTTGCCCTCCGGGCCCGCGAGCCCGACGACGAGCCCCTCGTCGTGGGTGAACCGCATGGCCTCGCGCAGCCCGGCGGGCCCGAACACGCGCAGGTAGAAGGCGACCGCGGCCTCGACGTCCGCGCACTGCAGCGCCAGGTGGTCCAGCATGGACGGAGACTAGCGCCGCCCACCGACGGGACCGGTCAGCTCTGCGGGGCCGGCTCCGCCCGCTCGTTCGACACGAGCGCCGCGAGCCCGGGGTAGGAGATCACGAACCCGTCCGCGTCGACCTCCAGCTCGGCCCGGGTCCCGGACCAGGAGAACTCGACCACCGCCGGCGAGTTCCCCTCGGCCGGCCGGACGGTCCGGTAGCGCTGCGTCGTGGTGCTGACCTCGAGGTGCGGCAGCGACACGAACACCATCGGGAGCTCGGCGTCGACGCGCTCGCGGTGCGCGTTCAGCCTGCGGATCGGCAGGGCGTTGAACAGCGGACTGAAGGCCAGGCCCACGTCGGCGCCGTCGTAGTCCCGGCGTGCGCTGCCCGACCCGTCGTCGAAGAGCCAGAAGCCGTCCTCGGTGCGGTTGATCGTGAGGTGCCTCTCGAACCCGGTCGTCGCGGCGCTGAGCGAGAGCCGCCCGAGCGTGCCGTCCTCGCGGACGGCCAGGCTGTACGACGCCGTGAAGTCGCCCTCCGGGTCCGGCCGGACGATCCGGCCGTGGGCGCGGAACCCGGCGGGACCGGGGCCGAAGTGCACGCGGGTGCCCTCGAGGCCCGGGCGGCCGTCGGCCTGCCAGGTGAGCATTGTCGTCATCGACACCACCGTAGGGAGCGGGGACGGACGCCTCGCGGGGCGCCCGTCGGCGAGCAGGTGATCTACAGGGAGGGCGGCTGCGCGCGGTCGCCGGTCGGCGCGACCCGGGACCTCGGCCGCCCCTCGACGCCGGCCGGTGCCCGGCCCGCCGGTTCGTTCGTCTCCACGGTGGGTGCCCCCTTCTCGAGCATCGCCGTCCGCGTCATCCAACACCTCCGTGGCGCGGGTTTCCAGACGTGTCGCATCAGCCCTCCCGCCGCACGTCGGCGGGATCGACGTCGGCCCGGACCCCGCGGAACACCGGCTGGCGCAGCCGCCCGTCGGAGGTCCAGCCGTGGTGGGCCACCTCCACGGCGACGACCGGCTCGCACCAGTGCGCCCCCGCGGCCTCGGCCCGCGGGGGCCGCCCGCGGAAGGGCGAGGCGTCCGCCTCCAGCTCCGGGACCAGTTCACCGAGCACGCGTTGCACCGCCGCCCCGGCGAGCGCCACGCCGACCCGGCCCGCGTAGACCAGGTCGCCGCCGTCGGGCACCCCGAGCAGCAGGGCCGCGATCCGCGTGCCCGACCGCTCGGGCCGCCACCCGCCGACGAGACACGTCTGGGTGTGCCGATGGGTCACCTTCACCCACGCGGGGCTGCGCCGGCCCGGCCGGTACTCGGACTCCCGGCGCTTGGCGAGGATGCCCTCCATCCCCCGCCGCCCCGTCGCCTCGAACAGCGCCCGGCCGTCCGTGTAGAGCGGGGAGAGCTGCAGGGTCGGGACCGAGGCGGTGGTCAGCCGCTCGAGGGTGGCCCGGCGCTCGTGCAGCGGACGTTCGAGCAGCGGGACGCCGTAGAGCCGCAGGACGTCGAACACCATGAACGTGACGGGCCGGGCCAGGGCACGGGTGCGCGTCACCGGCCGGTGCACCCGGTCGGCCAGCGCGGCGAAGCTCGGGACGCCCTCCTCCAGCAGGACCACCTCGCCGTCGAGCACGAGGTCGGGGGCGATCGCGGTCAGCCCGGACAGCTCCGGGAAGGTCGCGGTGACGTCCTGGCCCGACCGCGTGACCAGGCGGAGCTCACCGTCGGTGACCTCCGCGAGCAGCCGCATGCCGTCCCACTTCACCTCGTAGACCCATTCCGGCCCCGTCGGGAGCGGTCCGGGAGTGGCGAGCATGGGCTGCACACCGTCATGCTGTCACCCGACGGGCCGTCACGGACGGCAACCGGTGCGGAAGGGACGGGCCTCGATGCGCGCGATGTGGAGCGGCGCGGTGTCCTTCGGACTGGTCAGCGTGCCGATCAAGCTGTACTCGGCCACGACCAACCACGACATCCGCTTCCACCAGGTGCACGGCGCCGACGGCGGCCGCATCCGGTACAAGCGGACCTGCACGGTGTGCGGCGAGGTCGTGGAGTACGCGGACATCGTCAAGGGCTACGAGACCGAGGACGGCGAGCTCATCACGCTCGACGAGGCGGACCTCGACTCGCTCCCGGTGGCCAGCGGGCACGAGATCGACGTGGTCGAGTTCGTGCCGGCGGACCAGATCGACCCGCTGCTGTTCGACAAGAGCTACTACCTCGAACCGGAGACCAAGGCCGCGAAGCCCTACGCGCTGCTGCGCGAGGCGCTGGCCGAGACGGACCGGATGGCGATCGTGCGGTTCGCGCTGCGGCAGCGGGAGAGCCTGGCGCTGCTGCGGGTGCGGGACAAGACGATCGTGCTGCAGACGATGCTGTGGCCGGACGAGGTGCGCGAGCCGGACTTCGACATCCTCGAGCAGGACATCGAGCTGCGGCCGCAGGAGCGGCAGATGGCCGCGTCGCTGATCGAGAGCATGGGCGCGGACTTCGACCCGACGGAGTTCCACGACGAGTACCGCGACGCCGTCGTCGAGCTGATCGAGTCGAAGAAGGAGCACGGCGACACCAAGCCCGCCCCGGTCGAGCAGAAGCGCGAGGACGAGGGCGACTCGATGACCGACCTGCTCTCGGCGCTGCAGGCCAGCGTCGAGGCCGCGCGCGGCTCGTCCGGCAAGAAGGCCGCGACCAGGGCCGGCGCGCAGCCGCAGGAGACCGAGGAGCCGGAGGAGAAGCCGGCCCGCGCCCGCAAGGCCCCGGCCAGGGCGAGCACCCGCCGCAAGAAGGCCGACGAGGACAAGGACGAGGCCGAGAAGAAGCCCGCGACCCGCAAGCGCCGCACCGCCTGACCCCGTGGGTGGCGAGAGCCGCACCGGCGGCTGTCGCCACCCATCGGGGTGTCAGGGGCCGAGCGAGCTCTGCGCCGGGGTCTGGTCCTTCTGCAGCGAGCCGAACAGCGCGCCCGCCCGGGTCTTGTCCCACCGGACGACCGACTGCCCGCCGATCGTCGGGGTGCTGCCGACCGGCGCGGTCGTCGCGATGCCGCCGTTGGTCACCCCGCGCATCGCGAGGCCCAGCTGGGCGACGTTCCAGATGTGGTCGTTGTCGTCGACGGTGAGCAGGCCGGTCATGGCGTCGGCGAGCGGGACCACCCGGAAGGGGTTGACCAGCGTGCCCACGCTCGTGGCCTTCGCGATCAGGGCGGACAGGAACTCGCGCTGCCGCTGGACGCGGTCGAAGTCCGAGCCCGCCGTCGCCCGCGTGCGGACGTACCCGAGCGCGGTCTGCCCGTCGAGCTCCTGGCAGCCGGCCTTGATGTCCAGCGCCGCCTTCGGGTCCTTGATCGCCTTCGGGACGCACAGGTCCACACCGCCCACCGCGTCGACGGCGTCGACGAACCCGCCGAACCCGATCTCCGCGTAGTGGTCGATGTGCAGGCCGGTGGCGGCCTCGACCGAGCTGATCAGCAACGGCGCGCCGCCGAAGGCGTAGGCGGCGTTGAGCTTGTTGGAGCCGTGCCCCGGGATCGGGACGTAGGAGTCGCGCGGGAGGCTGACCAGCACCGATCCCGAGCTGCCGGAGTGCAGCAGCATGATCGTGTCCGTGCGCTGGCCGGCGGCGTCGCCGGTGCCGAGCCGCTCCTCGTCCTCGGCGGAGAGGTCGGCCCGGCTGTCCGAGCCGACGATGAGCCAGTTCGTGCCGGACGACTCCGCGGTGCCGTCCGCGGGCAGCGCGGCGACCCGGTTGAGGTTCTGGTCGAGGTAGACACCCCAGCCGATCAGGGCGATGAGGACCAGCGCGAGGGCGATCTTGACGCGCCGGCCCCAGCGGCCGGGCCGGTGCGTCCGGGGCTGCTTCGGCGGCCGGGTGCGCACCGGCGCCCGGTACGTCTCCCGCGCGGGCGCCGACGACGGCATCACCCGCGTGTTCGGCGGCGGCGGGCCCTGCCGCGGGGGCGGGCCCGTCGGCCGCCCGCCGGGCGGCGGCATCGGACGGCCCTGGGGCGGCGGCCCGGGGCGGCGCTGCGGCTGGG